>NZ_JBQLZL010000080.1:7002-17154 GCF_052168255.1 Almyronema sp.
AATGGCTAAAAATGGCTAAAAGCTATTTGTGGCTATTTACGTGGGTGGGTTGTCGTCGCGGGCGAGGGGGTCAAGCTCTGCTCGTTCGCGATCGCGGGCGTGCATTCGTTCGGTAATTTCTAACGGCTGTTCATCAACTGCTTCAATCCCCATGGCTTCACCAATGTCGTCTACGACGTTTTGGTCGGGGGTTGGCGTAGTGCCGCCGACAGCTTCTTCGCCCACTACTTTGGCCTGATCAGCCATTGCATCCGGGTCGCCGCCGACGGTTGAAGCACCAGCAGCGCTGTATTCCCTGTTATCAGCAACGGTCGCTCCAGCGCGATCGCTGTGATCTTCGAGTCCCATGCGGACGGCTTCGGCCATAGAATCGGCTTCGGCTTGGATTTTGGCGGGCTGATTGGGCTGTTCTGGGTTGCCTGCGATTTTATAGCCTTGTTGTAAATCTTGGGATTGCTGGTCTGCCATGCAAATACTCTTTGGTAACTGTTTGGTATGAATGGTTTGGTTGAGCGCTCAGCTGCATCTCGGTTTGCAACCTGCGATCAAGTCGGGGTTGGCGTGGGGCGCAGGGGTTAGTTAAGAGGGTTTCTCTAACTGCCTGCCCCCGATCGCCCGTTTTTGGCTGTGTCAGGCGATCGCTTGTTGTCTAATCCTGATCGCGGTCTTCGCGAATAAAGCCTGCTCTGGATGTTTCGGGATCGTCTAGAAGTTCGGGTGTGACAGCCGGATTTTCGATGACGTCACGCGGATGCTGGCCTGTTTCGCTGTTGTAGACCAAATCTCTTGGATCAACGGTTTTCTCGTCAGCAGCCTGCTGTTGGTTTTTTTTGGCGGCTGTATTAGAGGAATCAGAATGCGTCATAAGTAGCCTGTTCAATCGTCGGCAATGGGTACACGGGCGATCGCGCTTATTTAGGTTAGTTGGCGATCACTGTGGTTGCACTCTATCTAAAAAAATTGGGCTTGCACTCTAGCTAGCTACTGATATCTCGTTGACATATCGAAGCTATGAGCCTTTTCTTTGCGCCCCTGCTTCAGCAAGCTCCCCCTACAGAAGGACGCCAACAAAACAACTTTTTCTTATGTTCGGATTAGATGACTAAATACCCGCAAAGCCAATTTTCGTTTGGCTGCTTGAAAAAACTGTAGGACTTAAATCGCGATGGCAGACGCTTCGATCTCTAAAACCAATGCCCAAAAGGCGGCTAGCGGCGAAATGGGGCAAACCTATCTAGCGACAGGTCAAAAGCTAGCGATGCGCCTGTGGCAGGAAGAAGCTCCCAGCGAACCCAAGCCAGAAACCCAGCGAGACTATGAAATGGTGGGTTATGTAATTGCAGGCCGAGCCGAGTTGCAGCTAGCGGGTGAAGTGATTCAACTCCATCCAGGTGACTCTTGGGTGGTGCCCCAGCAAACCGCCCATAGCTACCGCATTCTGGAGCCTTTCACAGCGATCGAGGCCACCAGCCCCCCAGCGCGGGCGGCTAAACGAGATGCTGCTTAAATGATTTCAGTCAATAACGTTAATTTTTAGAGTTATTTATCTAATAGGAGGTCTGCCATGTTTATGCAGAATAAGGAAACTGGCATTTTGTTTAAGATTACGGATACAGAAGCTTTGATCAATCCGGTTGAAGACGAAGTGACCGGACAACATCAGGCTGGCGAAGAAGAACAGCCCCCTGAAAGTATTAGCAAAGCCAATTTGGTCTTTCCGTCCGGGGAGCAATTACCCGTTTGCTGGACAGACCCTAATTATCGCCAATAAGCACTGTTTTTCTAATCACTTGAGGGGGTCTTATGGTACGCGTTGCCATCAATGGCTTGGGTCGTATTGGCCGAGCTGTGCTCAAACAGATTGTCGATCAGGCTGATTTAGAGCTAGTCGCGATCAACGATCTGGTTGCCGCTGACAACCTGGCTTATTTGCTCAAGTACGATACCGTTTATGGCCGCTACCATCAGCCTGTCAAAAGCGATGAAAATAGCCTGACGATTGGCGAAACTACCTGTAAAGTTTTTGGCGAAAAAGACCCGGCTCAACTACCCTGGGGCGACCTGGCGATCGATTTAGTTTTTGAGTGTACTGGGGTTTTTCGTCGGCGTGAAGGGTTGGAAAAACATCTGCAAGCTGGGGCTAAGCGTGTGGTGCTGTCTGCCCCAGCTAAAAGCGATGACATCGCCACTGTGGTGTACGGCATCAATCAGCAAAGTGCTGATAACGCTTCTGCTGTTTCTTGTGCAAGCTGCACGACCAACTGTATTGCCCCGGTAGTAGAGGTGATGAAGCGGCGGGTGGGGATCAAAAAAGCAATTATGACGACCATCCATGCCTATACCTCTAGTCAGGCAATTGTAGATGCCCCTAGTGCTAAATATCGGCGGGGTCGGGCAGCGGCAGCTAACTTTGTTCCTACCAGTACGGGAGCGGCGATCGCAACTACAAAGGTTTTGCCAGCGCTAGCAGGCAAATTTGATGGGGTCGCTGTGCGGGGTCCGGTTCCGGTGGGGTCTATTTCAGATATTGTTTTTGTTTGCGATCGCCCGGTGCAAATCGCTGAGATCAACCAAATTTTTCGCGAAGAAGCTGAAACAGATCGCTATCAAGGGGTTTTGGGGGTTTCTGAAGATGCCATTGTCTCCTCAGATATTGTCCAAGATTACAGAGCCTCTGTTGTCGATCTCACCATGACGCAGGTTGTAGATGGCGACTTGGTCAAAATCATGAGCTGGTATGACAACGAATGGGGCTACGCTAGCCAAATGCTGCGTCAGGGGCTGCGATTAGCCCAGCAGCTATAGAACTGCTGCCAGCTTACGTCATTGCCTTTAATTGCCTGACCTCAGGCGATCGCTTTTTAGTCCTTACGATTACTCAAATTTAAATCCAAAATCTAAACAAAGCCTATGGTCGTTGGATCAACTTATCCTGCTGTCATTTCGCGCCAAGAGTCGCCTGACTGGTGGCGGAGTGCTTTTATCTACCAAATTTATCCCCGCAGCTTTATGGACAGCAGCGGGGATGGTGTGGGTGATTTGGCCGGGATTTTGCAAAAGCTCGACTATGTGATGTCGTTGGGAGTAGACGCGATTTGGATTTCGCCGTTTTTCAAATCGCCTATGAAAGACTTCGGCTACGACATTTCTGACTATTGCGCGGTTGATCCCATTTTTGGCACGCTGCAAGACTTTCAGCAAATCTTGGCAGCGGCTCACCAGCGAGGGCTAAAAGTTTTAATTGACCAGGTGTGGAACCATACTTCTGACCAGCATCCCTGGTTTCAAGAAAGCCGCAGCAGCCGTGACAACCCCAAAGCCGACTGGTATGTATGGGCCGATCCGAAGCCCGATGGCACGCCGCCTACCAACTGGCTAGCTACCTTTGGCGGCAGCGTTTGGACGTGGGAACCTCGCCGCCAGCAGTACTATTTACACAACTTTTTGGTTGAGCAGCCTGACCTCAACTGGTATAACCTTGAAGTCATTGAGGCCATTAAGCAGGTGGCGCGATTTTGGCTGGATATGGGGGTTGATGGCTTTCGTCTAGATGTCGTGAACTTTTACCTCTACGATCGCCAGCTCCGTGACAACCCCCAGCGCCCAGCTAATCAACCCCGGCCTGCAGGGGCTGCGCCTAACGATCCGTTTTTCTCGCAGCTCAATCTTTACAACTTTTGCCAGCCCAACATTGCTGAAGTGCTACAGCCTATTCGGCAATTAATGGACGAATATCCGGGAAGCACAACCCTAGCCGAAATTAGCAGCGCTGAAGATACAATCGCCACGTCTAGCGAATATGTGCGAGGCCGCGATCGCCTGCACATGGCCTACAACTCTTCTTTAATGAACGATGAGCCACTGACCCATGAGCGGCTTTATCAGCTTATTGCCCAAGTTGAAGCCGCCTTTGGCGACGGCGTGATCTGCTGGACTGCGGGTACCCACGACTTCCCCCGGCTTAAAAGTCGCTGGAGTAAGTTTCATGTATCGGCAGATGTGCAGGAACAGTTTGATCACTTGTTTGTGGCTTTGCTAATTTCGCTGCGGGGTAGCTGCTGTATCTATCAGGGAGACGAGCTAGGACTCACCCAGGCGGAAATCCCTTTTGAGAAAATGCAAGATCCGTTTGGTATTGCTGGTTATCCGTCCATTCTGGGACGCGATGGTTCGCGCACGCCGATGCCCTGGTACAAAGACCAGCCCCAGGCCGGATTCACCACCGCCCTAGAACCGTGGCTACCCATCCCTGCCGAACACCAGAGGGCAGCCGTTGATGTCCAAGCAGCGGATCCTAACTCACTGCTCAACCAGTATCGCCAGCTTATTCACTGGCGACGGCAGCAACCCGCCCTACGGCAGGGGCAGCTAACTCTGTTACCCATGCCAGCGCCCGTGCTAGCTTTTATTCGCCACTGTCGCCAGCAAAAGCTGCTGTGTGTTTTTAACCTCAGCTTTGACTCAGCCCAGCTGAGTTTGACGCCTTATCCGGGTTGCCAAGACCAGACAGAGACGGGCTTTACCTACCAGCGCCAAGGCGATCGCCTGGAACTGCCTCCTTACGGTGTTTATTTTGGGGAGTTGTCCCAGTGAGGGGGATGCAAATCGGTTAGCTGAATGTTTTGATGGCGAACGGGGACTTCAAACCAGTCGCTTAGCTCGTGCTCTAGCCAGTCTAGCTCTGGTGTCGTCAGACCCCCCAGTTTTTTCAGCGTACAGGGGTAGTTTCCTAACCAGAGGGTAATTTCGGCCTGATTTTTAAGGTAGCCCCAGTCAGATTTCTGGTAGCTGGCTTCACGCCGCTCTAGCTGAGAAACTTGTTGCAGCGGCATTTTTCGAGCTAACAGGGGCACGAAGCCGCACAGCGTGTAGGAGACTTTAACCCATCGCGAACCGAAACTAATTTGCTTTTCTAGCAAGTAACTGATGAGCGAAACCGCGACCCGGTTGACGACAGCGATCGCTAGCCACAGTATCCAGACATAAGACAACAAAAAGGCCAGCAAACAGCCCCAGCCTCGAACGGAGGGCAAGGGCACTGCCGCCTCAATTGCTGGCTGCGGTAGGGAGATGGTCAGCGTCGTCTGGTTTTTGCTCAGTCGAATCCGGGTTCCTAAGGGGCGATCGGGCGATCGCGTTGAAACGACGGCCTCTGGATGACGCAGCGCTTGGAGCGCCTGCGGTACCGATTGAAAGCGTCGCTCTAAACTCGGCTCTATCATTTTTCGGAGCCAACGGCTGAAGGCTGGGCTGAGGTTGGCTTTGGCTTCAAACCGAATGCGCAAATTTTCCTGCGGCAGGTCAGCCGGATGAATGCCTGTGACTAAATAGACCAGCGTAGCCCCTAGACTGTATAAGTCAGACGCGGGTGTAGCCCGCCCGCCGAACTGCTCTGGGGGCATGTAACCATAGGTGCCAACCACGGTAATGGTGCTGCCTTTGGCGGCGATCAAGTTTTGTACAGCGCCAAAGTCAACCAGATAAACTTGCCCCACGCGATGCCCAGAGCGATCGCGCAGTAAAACATTGCTGGGTTTTATGTCGCGGTGAACGATGGCGGGTTTTTGGGTATGGAGATAGGCCAGAATTTCCAATAGCTGCTCAGCAACCTGCCGAATTTCAGACTCGCTAAAGCTGCGTCCAGCTTGCAAATGTTCTTCTAGGGAGCGGGCTTCGAGGTAAGTTTGAACCAGGGCAAACCCTTTGCACTGCGGCAAATCTAGCTCAAAAGAATCGAGATAGCGCGGAATGGCCGGATGAGAAAGCTGTTGCAAAATACTGGCTTCTCGTTCAAACAGCCGCACTTGCTCCCAGTTGAGATCGCCGCCAAACTTTAGCAGCTTCAGCACCACGAGCTGCTGGGTTTGTAAGTCTAAGGCCAAAAAAGTTTGCTGGCCGCTGCGGCCTAAAGATTGCTGGAGCTGATAGCGATCGCTAATGATTTGACCTAGCATTTAGGCTATCCTTCAATTCGGCAGAAACGGTATGCTCTCTTCTGCCTACAGTCTAGACGGGGCTAATTTCTCTCAGGTGAGCTAAATTCATGTCTCTTAACCAAGCCAGGGTGGGCATGGGTTTCTGCTACCTAGTTGCGACTTTTGAGTCTGGCGAAGCCTACAAGCGATCGCCTGCCAAAGGCCGACACTGACCCAGCGCTGCTAGCAATTCTTCAAACCGAATAGGCTTGCTAATGTAATCATCCATGCCTGCCTGCAAACATTTTTGGTCGTCACCGGGCATGGCATTGGCTGTCATTGCAATAATACGGGGACGCTGCCTAGCATCTAAACGCCGACAAATTTCCTGGGTGGCGCTCAAGCCGTCCATTTCCGGCATGTGGACGTCCATCAACACAACGTCGTAGGGTTGCCGACTCAGGGCTTCTAGCACCTCTAAGCCGTTGCTAACCACATCAGCGCGATAACCCATTTTTTCTAACCACAGCAGGGCTAGCTGTTGATTGACCAGATTATCCTCAGCTACCAAAATTCGTAGAGCCGGGTTGGCAGGGGGCTGTGTTTGGGCGATCGCCAGTGACGGAAACAGCGTTGGTGACAGAGCAGCGTCCCCCGCTAGCAGTTGACTTAGCGTAGTTGCTAGCTGCGCGTAGCGAACGGGTTTTTTCACGACAGCGGTTAGGCTTTGAGAACGGCTAGTTAGGTGGGTGCTATCCGCCGTTACCAAAAAAACAATTGGCAGGGGTTTGCCCATATCTGCAATAGCTGAGGCCAGCTCAAAACCATTCATCTCAGGCATGTGAGCATCAATAATTGCCAGGTCAAAAGGCAGGTTTTGAGCCATCCAGCCTAAAGCTTCGTAGGGCGATCGCGCTGCCACTACAGACAGTTTTTGCGCCGTGGCCCAGGTCGTCAGGGCTTTGCGGCTAGCCGCATTGTCATCGACAATCAACACCCTTTTATCAGCCATCTGGCTCAATGGCTGGCTAGCTGGCTCAGCGACAGCCGATTCAATCAAAAGGGTGAAATGAAAAGTTGACCCTCGATCGACCTCGCTTTCAACCCAGATGTCACCCCCCATCAGTTTGCACAAGCGTTGGCAGATAGCTAGCCCCAGCCCTGTGCCACCATAGCGCCGCGACGTGGATGAATCAATTTGGCTAAATAGCTTAAACAGGCGATCGCGCTTATCCGGTGGAATGCCAATGCCCGTATCGCGTACGGCAAAAGCAAGTTGATAGAGTGCTGCCGGGGGCTGGTTGTTTTCAACTGTCGCAGCTTGCTTAACGGGCTGGCCGGAAACTGAAACGACCACCTCGCCAACCTCTGTGAACTTGAGCGCATTCCCCACTAAGTTGACAAGAATTTGCCGCAGTCGGGTGACATCTCCGGTCAGGGTCAGCGGCAGGGTGGGATCAAGCTGATAAAGCAGTTCTAAATTTTTTTCTGCCGCTTTAGAAGATAAAAGTTCTAATGAATCTTCAATGCAAGTGGCTAAGTGAAAAGGCTGCTTTTCTAGCGCCAGTTTGCCAGACTCGATTTTAGAAAAATCTAAAATATCGTTAATTAACGTCAGCAGGGCATCACCGCTTTTGCGAATAGTATCGACAAAAAGACTTTGCTGCGTCGTCAGGGGAGTATCTAGCAGCAAATTGGTCATTCCCAGCACCCCGTTCATCGGTGTTCTAATTTCATGGCTAACCGTGGCTAAAAATTCACTTTTAGCGACAACGGCAGCTTCTGCTGCTTCTCTCGCCCGGTTCAAAGAGGCTTCTCTGGCTGTTACCTCATGCGCCATCTGCTGAAAAGCCCTGGCCAGTTGTCCGGGTTCATCGGGTCGCTGAGCCAGATGGGTGAGGCTTTGGTGCGGCTGAAGTGCCTCTTGCGTTGTCCGAAAACGACGAGCCAATTGGGTCAATTGCTTGAGCGGGCGAATGACCGTTCGCTTTAGCAGCAGGTTAATTAGCAGCACAACTACCGCAAAAATGCTGCTAAAAATACTCATGACCATCAACAGCGATCGCTGACCCCGCGCCAAGACTTCTCCCGCTGGTACATAGATGGTTTGCGCGGCAATAATTTCATTCATCTGCCAGCCAAAGCCGTTTTGATCCCCATAGGTTTGCCGCATACTGACAGGTGCTTTTTGCGGGTTGCCGTGACACTCTAGACACGATGCCTGACGAATGGCTAAAGGCCGAGCCATGTAAAAAAACTGCTCCCCTTTCTGCAAGCGGTAGCCTTGCAACTCTTTAAGTTGAGTATTCTGGCGAAACTGGGCAATAATGTCGGTTTCAAACTCGTCAGCCTGGTCGCGAGGATTGGTTGGGTTGAGCGTGGCTTCTCGATATAAGAAATGGGTATATTTGGGCGATTGCCGGAAGGCTTCAAAAACTTCACGGGCTGAATAGGCGGGAACAGTCTCTTTAACAAATTCGGGGCTAGTTTGAAGCTGCTGAGTTAACTGGGGTTTGACGTGACTACTGGTGTAGTTGCGCACCGCATTCATCGTTTGAATTAAGATTTCGGCCCGATCGGCCATTTCTTGCTCGGCTTCGTGCTGCAGGGCGTTGGAAAGCACAAAGCCGCTAAAGATGGTTCCTCCCAGAAAAATCAGCGTTAGCAACAACGTGAATTTAGGGCCAAGCTTGAATGTTCGAGTCATGTTGAGTGATGAGGCGGTAGCATTTGGTAGACACCCCCAAGCTTGAAATAGCGCCGCTACATTCCTTTCGAGTGATGCGTTTGGCTGCGCTAGTTCAGATTGCCCAAAGTCGCTTGGTGCTTATCCACTAATGGCTAGTGAGTTTACCGTTTGGCGGTGGGCAAACCAGCGTTTGAGCTAGCTACGGCAGAGGTACCTAACTTAAGGCAGATCCTGGGCAATTTGCTGGAGATCTGTTTGTACCTGGGCGTAAGCAGCTTGGGCTTGAGCTGCTAGGGGGGCAATGACTGAAGGCTTGTTTTGACGGGCTGCCGCTTCTAAGTCAGCGCAAAGGGCAGAAAGCTGCCAAGCCCCTAAAGCGGCACTGCTTGATTTCAGCGTGTGGGCTGCTTGTTCTACCCGATCGCAATCTAAGGGCACAGCCGCGATCGCCGCCAGCAGCTTCGGAGACTCTTGAAAGTAAATTTCAGTCAACAGGGTGAGCGTGCGGCGAGAAAGCCCTCCCAAGGGAGCTAGAGAGGTTTTTAACCCAGCCAAGTCAATGCCTGCTAACAGAGCGGTCTGTGCTGCTGGCTTAGCGGTAACTTGGCTCAGCGGTGCTGGCAGAGAATCTTCAGGGGTGGCAACTTTAGCGTTGGCGACTTTATCACTTGCTGTTGCGGGCGATCCCCAAACCTGAAGCAGCGTGATTGCTAGCTCAGTCGCATCAATGGGGGCTGGCAAAACGGCAACAAAGCTGTCTGGTTCAATAAGGATGTCTGCTTCAGTGGTTGTCAGCAAAATTAAGGGCACTAACGACTCACCCACCCGTTGCTGCAACTGCTGAGCCAGCGCTAAGCCATTCATTTGTGGCATTTCTAAGCGGATGAGCAGTGCCCCAAAGTTGTGAGTACCGAGCAGTCGGCCAATTGCCTCATAGCCGGATACAGCGATGCAGGCTTCTATTTGCCAGTCGCTGAGCAGCCCCAGCAAAGTGGCCTGTCGATCGCGGTCAGGTTCGACAATCAACAAGCGCTGGCCAGCAAAATATCGGGTCAACACTGCTTTGTTCAGGGCTGTGGTTTGGGCTTGTTGCAGAGCCAGTTGGCAGTCAGTCAGTTTTTGAGTGTCTGCTGCCTTGATCTGAAGTAAATAGTCCGTTGTATTCGCTAAAAGCGCCTTAAAAGCCTGGGTAATAGCCTGTAGTTCAGGCGGTAAAGGCATCGCCAAGAAAGGGACGACGAGCTGATTGGGGCGTAAAACGGCATCGGTGGCCTGGAGCGTTTCTTTTAATTGGCTGATGGGATGAAGTAGCCAAGCCTTGAGCAGCAGGAGGGCGATGGCGGTAGCCCACGCAGCAACGAGCAGACTGCCCAAAAGCGTTTGTTGCCGATAAGCGGCGATCGCCCGTTGCGTCTGGGTGGCTTCTAGCTGCACCTGCACCCAATAAGTTTGATTAGCGACCTGTATAGCGCGGGCAAATTCATAGTGCTGACGATCGCGGCTGAAGCGACCATAGGGACGAGTAGCAACGTCTAGATTGGCTTCGCG
>NZ_JBQLZL010000080.1:17254-25737 GCF_052168255.1 Almyronema sp.
AGCGTCTGTAGCGTCTGTGGCAACTAAGCGGGGGTAAATCGCTGCTAGCGCCGTTGCTTCTAGCTGCTGCTGCAAACTGTTAGCGTGCTGTTGCCAAAGCGGCAGCAACAGCAGCCCCTCAAGCCCCATGACAGTGCTGAACATCCAGACTGCAAAGCGCTGAGATAACGGAGAGCGGAGAGAGACTAAAAAAGAGGGTAAGGGAGATACCACAATCTGTTGACCCAGCTTGCGATCGACTCGTTCATAGCATGCCCATATACGGCGCTAAACCAGAGAAAGCTTGTGGTGGAGGGCTTAGAAGCGGACTCTTAGCTGGCTACTAATCACCTGGTTGCTAGAATCGCTACCTGCACTAGACTGGCTGCGCACGTTGTTAAACAAGTAATTGATGTCTAGCTCAAGGGTTTCTGAAAGAAGAACCGTACAGCTAGACTGATAGCTGTAGGCGTTTGTCCAGGTTCCCTGCGATCGCTGCTGGCCTAAGGTTCCTGCCAATCGACAGCGCAGAAAATCAAACATCTCTTTCTGCCAAGCAATTTCGCCATTAAAGACTAAAAAATCTACGGGAGAAAAATAGCCACTCACCGCTTCTACATCTTCCTGGTAGCGCCAATTGAATAAATTAGCCGCAATCGAAAAGTCTCCCCAGCGACGCTCTAAGCGGCTGAAGGATTGCTGTTCGCGGTTGCCATCGCTGTAGCGTCCCCACTGTACGGACGAGAAAAAGCTGGTTTGGCGGTCTATTTGCCAAAATAGCTGTGGCCCATAGCGCCAAGCCGTAATTTGGTTTTCTAAGGTTGTGGCGTTGAACTTATAAGGGCCGTAGGCAGTGTTAAAAGACAACTGAGCGCGATCGCCCAAAGGTACAGACGCGTTGACTTCAAACCCGGCTGCTGCGGGTAAGCGATCGAAAAGCTCAAGGTTAGCTTCTACATCCAGCGCCACCTCTCCCATTTGCCGCTGCCAGCCAAGCCGTAGAGGAATGTTTGTCACGGGTGTGATGTTGGGCTGGCGAAATTGATTCAAACCCGTACCAAAGCGCACCTGATCGCCATTGCGCAAACGTCCATAGATAACAGGTTCGAGTAGCCGATTATCTTGATCAAAGCTGCTCGTATCGTCCTTAAAATCAACGGTGAGAGCAGTTATGTCTAGCCAGGGGGCAGCGTCTGGGGTGTCTGCGGATATTGCCTCGTCGGGTTCTTTAGGCGTTTCGGCAGGGCTTTCTACGGGAGGTGCGACGGGTGGTTCATACAGACCGGGGTTGAGATTTTCAGGCGCAGCTAGCAAAAGCGGAGCCGCCTCTAGCTGAGGCCGTGCTGGTTGGGTAACCGCTTCACCGCTAAGGGACTGGCAAGCGTCTTGCCGATCTTCAAGTTGGGCTGAAGGGGCTTGAAGGCAGCGATCGCGCCTTGGGTTTTCCGCAAAATTATGGGCGCTGGCAAACGTGCTAGGGGCAATCCCCACAACCACTAAGCAGCTAACCAGCCAAGTCCAGTAACGCAGTAGGTTCAATGAGTGGGTACCGTTCAATTGGCTAACAAGTTGTTATTGGCTAAAACGCTGAGACGATTGGGTGATAACTAAAGGCACAAGGCTAAGGGCAAAGGGCAGAAGGAAAGGTTTTCTATCAGCGATTTGCAACCATTTAAGAAACTCAACCTGTGGCTAGAGCTATAAAAACAATCTAATCAGAGCGGTTGTGATTTTTAATACTCTTTACAGCCGCCTTTTCTTGTATCCTGAAACTTGCGTTTTATGATTTCAACTCCTGGCTTAGGTACTGAATACCTGGGCCTTTTTTTGACGACCTGGTATAACCACGCCTATTCTAGGATGGCTTCAGTCGGCTCTGACTCATAAATATAGGCGTAGTCAAATTGAAAGGAGTTAGGGTGGCGAATAATAGAAAAGCCAAAGTTTGTGACAATATCGGTGGAAAACGTAGCCATACACAGCTCAGTCAAACGCTTGCCTGAAATCTTCGGAATTTGGACAAAATAAGCCCGACGGGCAAAAAATAGCCCTTCGTCTTTGGGCACAATCAGCCCGTTGATGCGATGAGCATACTGAATCGGACGAATATATTGGCGAATAAAGTCTTCTTGACTAATTTGTAATCGATAGAGCCGTTCGTGCTGCGACCAACTCATGCGAAACATCAGCTTGATCAGCTCAAAACCCAAAATATAGTTAAAAACGCTATTACGCTCTTCTGTGCTAGCCACCAGTTTCAGCGCCGATTCTAAATAAAGCCCTGGTTGCTGGCGCATATCTTGCGCAGAGTGAACATAAAACTGACGAATATAGCGTCGAATAATGGTTGTACTGAGTTCAGTTTTAATATGAAGTTGCCGTAGATGGCTGTTGACCCGTTGCTGGGTATCTCGATCTTGAATAATGCGAGAAATCAGACCGTCAGCCGTATATTCATCTAAAAACTCAGCCTGTAGTTCAGGTGGGGTTGCACACATTAAGTGGCATAGCGACAGAACATAACGTCGCTTTTCCCACGGTAGGCTTTCAATCCATTCTTTTGCTTTTATCGGTAAGGTGCCTAGAACGGTATCCGTTTCTTTCATAAGCGGTAACTGACTTAGAGAATGCATCGCTTGCGTTCAGTTTGAAACTACCAGTCAGGAAATGATAGGCACCGGGAGCATTCCTGGCTCAAGTTTCTCAGTAGAGTGCTGAGGCACAACTCTGATCTAGCCAGGATTCCTACTTTAAAGAAACCCTAATCACACGCAGTAGATTACAGGCAAAGCGAAGTTTCTGAAAAAGTTTAGTAAATTTCTCTCTGCGAGTTTACTGAGGCTTGATAGAAGTAAAAAATGGCTGGCTAAAAGCGATCGCTGTAACGTTCTTCTGCCCAAGGTTCTCCCCGTCGGTGATAACCGTTGCGCTCCCAAAAGCCTAACGCTTGCTGATCTAGAAATTCCAAGCCGTTGATCCATTTGGCACTTTTCCAGGCGTAAAGATGGGGTACCACCAAACGCATAGGGCCGCCATGCTCAGCGGGTAAAGGTTGGTCAAAAAGCGTATGGGCAAAGAAATTGTCGTCTCGGACAAATTCGGCTAAGGACAGATTGGTGGTATAGCCGCCGTAACAATGCTCCATCACATGGGCGGCTTTAGGATCAACTTCAATCTGCTGCATAAAGTCAGTGACTTTAACGCCGCGCCATTTGACATCTAACTTAGACCAAGTCGTAACGCAGTGAAAGTCAGCGGTAAACTCACTCTGGGGCATTGCCATAAAGTCATCCCAGGTGAATGTTTGAGGCTGAGCCAAACCACTCACCTGAAACGACCAATTTGCCGTATCGACTTGGGGGGTGTCGCCGTACGTCAAGACCGGGAAACCATTGGTGAGGTGCTGACCGGGAGGAACCCGATCCGCAAGTTCTGGGCCAGGTTTGCTAAAAAATTTCATAAGAAGAAAAAGACTCTGCCGCCAGTTATATTAGAACTTTACTGCACTTTTTAGCTGCTTGAAGCCTGTTCGGGTTGGGGCTAACGTTTGGGCGGCCATTTTCGCTCAATTTTATAAACTTGATAACCTGCTCTGGTTTCTAGGGGTTTGGCAATAGGTAAGCCTTGAGGGTTGGCTGCTGCAACCGGACGGGCAGGTTAAAGCCTGCCCGGTAAAGGAGGCTCTATGAGGCCGCAGGGGAGTTGTAGCTAATGATAGAAAGGGTAGCCCCTTGCGGATCTTGAATCATGGCAAAGCGCCCCACATCTGGAATATTCATTGGTTCTAGACAAACTTTGCCGCCTAGTTCAGCCGCTTGTTTGGCAGTAGCATCTACATCGTTGACCGTGATATAAACGCCCCACTGGGGAGCGAATCCGGAGGGAGCGTCTGGTGGAACAGGCATGATGCCACCCATGTCTTGACCTTGCAAAGAAAAGACTGAGTAGTCCATCCCGTTGATCGGCCCATCTTTGACTTGCCAGCCAAATAGCGTTTGATAAAACTGCTTAGCTGCTGACGCGTCTGAGGTGGTTAACTCATACCAGCTAAAAGCGCCGTGCTGTTGAAAGCGATCGCTCATGACTTTTAATCCTCTAGAACAGATGCTTGATTGTAGTTCATCTGTACTAAGATCGAATTAACTTTAGCCAATCTTTATTGGCTGTAACACGCTTAAGGTGAAGCGGCTGGGGAAAGGCGGCGATCGCGAAAAACAGTTACAAAACGGCTTTATCGCTGTTCCAACTCAGTTGGCAAACAGAGAATAAATTCTGCATACTGACCCGATGCTGTATTCAGGCTCAGCGTACCGCCGTGTTGCTCTACTACAATTTGCTTAGAAATGGCTAGCCCCAACCCTTTGCCTTTGCCCACTGGCTTGGTAGTGAAAAAATGATCAAAGATTTTGCCAGCGTCTTTTTCGTTGATGCCAATGCCGTTGTCACAAATACGCACCTCAACTTGGTCTTGCTGGTTTAGGCGAGTGCTGATCCAAATTTTAGGCTGTTGAGGGCTATCAGAATGGATCGGACGGAGTTTGCCAGCGGTGACGGCTGTTTCGAGCGCATCTAGGGAGTTGCTCAGCAGATTCATAAAGACTTGGTTTAGTTGCGCCGGATAGCAGTTAATGGGTGGAATATCGCCGTAATTTTTCACTATCTCTACTTGAAATGAGGTAGTGCACGCTTTGTCTTGGCAAACTCTCAGGCGATGGCTCAAAACCAGCAGGGTGCTGTCGATGCCTTTGTGAATATCGACCGTTTTAACCTCAGCTTCGTTGAGGTGAGAGAAGTTGTGCAGCGACAGCACAATGTTACGAATTCGCTCAGCCCCCACTCTCATAGACGACAGCGTTTTAGGCAGGTCTTCTAAAATAAAGTCAACGTCGATTTTTTCAACCTGAGCCTGAACATCTGCTCTCTCTGTCGCTGCGGTGAGAGATTGCTGGTGCAGGCGAGCCAAGGATAGCAACTCTGTGACGTAGCCATTGACGTGGGACAAGTTGGCATAAATAAAGTTGACCGGGTTGTTAATTTCGTGCGCGACGCCAGCAACCATTTGCCCCAGGCTAGCCATCTTTTCGTTCTGGATCAGCTGAGCCTGAGACTGCTTCAGTTCTTCGAGGAGCTGCTTGAGTTCGAGAGACTGCGTTTGAATTTTGCGAACCGACTCTGCTTGCTGCAGGGCAATGCCTAGCTGTTCGCCAATTTGGGTTAGCAGCTCAACTTCATCCGCTTTCCAGCGTCGAGGGGCGGCGTTTTGAAAAGCGGTGAGCAAACCCCACAGGCGATCGCCTTTAAAAATAGGGGCGATCGCATAGGCTCTGGCCTGAAATTCTTCTAACAAAGCGACGTGGCAGTCAGAATGTCCGGCTTTGTAGATATCGGTGACGGCAAAAGTTTCGTTGTGGGCATAGCGTCCGCCCTGGGTTTCCATTAGGTACGTATCTTCAACGCTAGGGGAAGCACCCACCAGCGGCCTCCACTCGGCTGCCACCGATTCAAACAAAACATCGCCGCTCCAGTCTGGGTTAAAGCGATAGATGGTGACGCGATCGGCTTTGAGCAGTTGCCGCACTTCTTCGGTAGCCGTTTGGCAGATAGCGGCAAAGTCAAATGATTGGCGAATGCGGTTGGTGATTTTGACTAGCGCTTTTTGACGGTTGAGCTTTTGCTCTTGTTCGTAGGCTTGTTGCAGGGTAATACCTAGCTGTTCGCCAATTTGGGTTAGCAGCTCAACTTCATCCGCTTTCCAGCGTCGAGGGGCGGCGTTTTGAAAAGCGGTGAGCAAACCCCACAGGCGATCGCCTTTAAAAATAGGGGCGATCGCATAGGCTCTGGCCTGAAATTCTTCTAACAAAGCGACGTGGCAGTCAGAATGTCCGGCTTTGTAGATATCGGTGACGGCAAAAGTTTCGTTGTGGGCATAGCGTCCGCCCTGGGTTTCCATTAGGTGCGTATCTTCAATGCTGGGGGAAGCGCCTACTAGTAGCTTCCATCCGGCGGCAACTGATTCAAACAAAAAATTGCCGCTCCAGTCTGCATTGAACCGATAGATAGTGACGCGATCGGCCTCTAGCAACTGGCGCACTTCTTCAGTGGCGGTTTCACAAATAACTTCCCAATCTAAAGACTGACGAATGCGATTGGTAATTTTGACCAGTGCTTTCTGGCGAATCAGGGCTTTTTCTTGCGCCCTAGCCTGGGCGATGAGCGTGGCTTTGTCTTGAAGCTGGTCTAAATACTCTGCCTGTTGGAGCGCAATGGTAAAGTGATCGGCAATTTTTTGGACGAACTCAATTTCTGAAAGCTGCCAGCGGCGCGGATGGCTACACTGGTGAATGCATAGTAGACACCAGAGTTTGTCGCCTTTTAGGACAGGTACAGTTAAATTAGCGCGAATTTGAAGTTGCTCGAAAACCTGTAGGTGGCAGTCGCTCAACCCTGCTTCGTAAATGTCGGCAATGGCCTGTACTTGCCCTGGGGTGAGATGGGCTTGAGAGCGGAAAGCCGCCAATTGCGAATCGAAGCAATCGCTAGAGGCTTGGCTAGCCAAAACGGAAGAAAATTCAGCGCCGACGTCTTCGGCGACAAATTCCCCGGCATCTCTGTGGTTGTCTGGCTGAAAACGGAAGACAACGACCCGATCGGCACTGAGCAATTGACGAATCTCGGTGACCGTTGTTTTAAAGATGATGTTGAGGTCTAGCGACGAGCGGATCCGGTCAATGATGCTGGCCAACGTCTGTTGCTGCTCAATTTGCAGAAACAGTTGATCAGTACAAGAGGACAGTTGATATGCAGCTTGTTGAAGCGCATTAAACCGCTGATTCAGAAAGGGTGAGTTAGGCATTCGTGGCGGTGCAATAGGCAAAGAGCACTTCTGCTTGAAAGTTCCCGGCGGTTACTTGGCAGTAACGAAGAACGGCAACGCCTTACCCAGCGTTTACTATTCAGATTGGCTGAATAAACGCCTGGTTTGGACGCGTGGGTCTGCAGATTTTTCGATCATTCCCTGATTGACTGGATCGATTTTATAACTTCAAAAGTTAGGTTTGGGATGTAGGTATGTTATCTGTCACATTTAGCTAATAACCGGGAAAAAGGCAGCGCTTTTCTAGAGTTTGACAGTTTTTTAAGGAAAGCACTGGAGCCAGAACTTAGCGTTGACAGCGATCGCCTGATCCTCTAAACCTTTCTCTCAGCTTGACCCTAGACTTTAGCAAAGTTAGCCGGGTCTTGATCGCGGCGGTGATGAGTTGGTAGAGGAGAACCCTGGCGATCGCCTGCGAGTGCAGCCGTTTCTTCTAAGGCTTGGCGCAGTCGCTTGGCAGCATAGATTGACATGTCACGCGGGACGTTGATGCGATCGCGCAGATAGCGCAAAGCTGAATCGGTTCCGGCTGGGGGCGGACAGTCGGCTTCAGTCATCAGGTGGGTTAAGGCACAGCGCAGCGCTTCGTCAAACAAGCGATCGTCAGCGGGATTGACGCGAATAATATTCGCCCGGTGCTTAATCACCCGTTGTAAAGCTTCGGCTCGTGAGGTTTCTGGCTCTGGGTATTTCGCATCGGGTAACCCCATCCAAGGCCCCTGGTCTACGCGTACCTGATTGGTTTGGGTGAGTAGTTCGCCGTTGTCGTAGCAGCCGCCCATTTGAGGGGGGAGGTCGTGGGCATGGGTGTGAAAGTCGCTTTGGGTACCTCGGTAAGTAGGGCGGCTTTCCATGGCGTCAAACCAGGCTGAAAAGCCAGGATTGGCCTCGCGAAGTGAGTAGCCTTTGTAGTAGTAGAGGCTAGCATTCATCCGCTCGACGTAGGGGGTAAAAATGACATCGGCGGTGCCAAATTCGCTGAGGAAGTAAGGGCTGGGGGTGCTGGCGAGGGTAGCTTCAACTTGAGCCACAACGCCAGTAAATTGTTCGCGGCTAGACTTTTCTTGCTGGGCAGAGCGACTGGGGTAGCAGAGCCAAACGCACCAGGCTCTAAAGAGGAGTCGCTCTAGTTGCCGCAGGGGCAATACTTGGGGGTTGTTCATGCCTTGGTTGAGGGGGCCGAAGGCTTTTTCGAGGGCGATGAGGATGTCGTCGCTTTCGGTGATTAAGCAATCGTCAAGGGCGATCGCAGGGAGCATCCCTGAAGGCACTTTGCGTTTGTACCAGTCTTCCTTTTTGCCGTAGCAAAACATGGTGACTTTTTGGATGCGGTAGGGAATTTGCTTTTCTTCTAACCACAGCCAAACTTTTTGGCAGTAGGGGCACCAGGCGTGGTTGTCGCGGTAGAGGGTGACGCGCACATCCGCTTCGGCATGACCAAAGAGGCGCAGGGTGGCTTGGGCGTTGGTTGGCCCGTTGATGGGATCGGTTTTGAAGTCGGCGAGGGCTGCGAGTTCTTGCCAGCCGAGGGGCGTCGTTGGGGATGTCATTACTTTTTTCTAAAGCAAGCGCTCCTTACAATTTTAGAAGGCAACAGCGCATCCCCAAACACCGATTTTGACACTGGGTT
>NZ_JBQLZL010000080.1:25837-37364 GCF_052168255.1 Almyronema sp.
CGATTGCGTTGCTCTAGCCAATCGCTACCAATGCGAATAGTGACATCAGATTCTAGATTTCCGGTTGAGTCAGAAACTAGCTGACCTACGCCTAAAATAGCGCTCACCCGATCCGCCGCTTCCAAATCGCCTCGCTGAGCAATGACCTGAGTTTTAGCCACTACATCTGGCCAATCACTGACGACATAGAGGTTGTCTAACCCCTCTTGCGCCAGATAACGGGCAACTTCATTGGCGACATGGGGTTCGCCCGACGCATTTTGAACCGCAATCCGCATTTGACGAATAGACCGACGGGGGGCTGAAGCCAGCGTTGCCGCCTCAGTATGAAAAAAGTCTTGCATGACGCGATCGCCCGCTGCACTGTCCATAATCCAATAGCTGGCCTGATATTCTGTCGGCTCACTAAAACGCCCTGGCAGCATGACCATGTGGAGATCGTCCGGTTCTAGCTCTAAACCAAAATTGGCTAAAGCCAGCATTTCTTCGGCAGTCAGGTTAGTGTCGATATAGCGCTGTAAAATCCGCACAATTTGCGGCAATTTAGGAATCACCGTAGGGCTAGTTAAACGCGATCGCAGTGCTTTTAGCAGCATTTGCTGCCGCTGGACGCGGCCAATGTCACCATAAGCATCTTGTCGAAAACGGGCAAATTGTTCGGCTTGAGCGCCATTGAGCGTTTGCCAACCCGGTTCTAAATCAATGACTAAATCTTGGGTGCGGTCTTCGTAATACATGCGGCTAGGCACGAAAACTTCAACTCCGCCCACCAGATCCACAATTTCTCGAAAAGCGCCTGTGCTGACCCGCACATAGCGATCGATTTCTACCTGGTTGAGATTGGCGCTGACGGTTTGCCCTGCGAGGAGGGCACCGCCTTCTACATTGGCCTGGTTAATTTTGTCTTTGCCCCAGCCGGGAATCGTGACGCGAGTATCTCGGGGAATCGACAACACATTGACGCCTGCCTGAGTCGGATCAACCCTTACTAACAGCATGGTGTCTGTCCGTCCCGAAAAAATATCTTCCCCTTCGGCTTCGGGCACCTGATCAATTCCCATGACCAAAATATTGACCGGGCGGGTAACGTTGTAGCGAAAGCCCGACTGCCAGAGGTCTTTTAGAGAAAGCGCCTCTTGCTTTTGAGGAAAGAGTTGCTCAGGCAGCGGTAACACCAGAACTGCCGCCGCACCCAAAAGGGCAGAAACCACTGCTGTTGAAAGGCAGGTAACACTCCAGAAAGCGCCTTTGGCTATACGAGCAGCCACGGTTGAGCCACGGTTGACGGCTTCAGGGGGCGCAGACGGGGTAGCCTCAGCATTAACGGAATCAGTGACCTCGGCAAGTTCAGCCTCATCTGCCGATTCTAAATCAGGGTTTGTTTGAGCTTCAATATCAGGATGTTGATTAGTCGGCAGTGTCGTCATTAGATTTTGTTACTTAACCCTTAGTTACCTTCCACAGCTAGACACCTAATTCAGGCTGCTGTCTGCCAATCCGCATAGTTCCCGATGCAACTATCAAACTTTGCTGACAGTAGCTACTGAGTAAAACTTTGCAAAATGATGATTTGTTAATCAATGTTACGGTGATTATAGCCTGACCCCCCAGACAAAAAGATAGGATAAGACGGAATTTCTGGCGGAGTTAGCCCATGAGTAAGTCTCTTATCCCTGTCATTCTGGCGGGTGGTAAAGGTGAGCGCTTTTGGCCCGTAAGTCGGCTGCAACGGCCTAAGCAGTTCTTGAGCTTAGATGGCAGCGGTACCAGCTTGTTGCAGGCAACGGCTGAGCGGCTTTTGCCCTTGGCGGGTGGCTGGTCGTCTTTGTGGGTGATTACGGCTTCCCATTTAGCCACAGGCATTGCTGAACAACTGCCTCAGCTACCGCAAACCAATCTGCTTGTAGAGCCTGAAGGCCGAGATACTGCTCCGGCTGTGGCGTGGACGACCCTCGAAATTATCAAGCGTTACGGCGAAGAAGCGATTGTGGCTTTTTTCCCAGCCGATCATTGGATTGACGATAGCGATAAGTTTTGCCAAACCCTACTGGCGGCGGCTGAGTTAGCCAGTGAGCAAGGGGCGATCGCGACGCTGGGCATTACCCCAACCTATGCGGCAACGGGCTACGGCTACATTGAGCAAGGGGCTGAAGTTGGCCGCTATGGCAACCTACCTGCTTACCGGGTCAGCCGCTTTACCGAAAAACCTGACGTGGCTACGGCGACTGAGTTTCTAGAGAGTGGTCGCTTTAGCTGGAATAGCGGCATGTTTATTTTTCCGGCAGGCGTGATGCTGCAAGAACTAAAAGCCTATGCCCCTGAACTGATTCACCCTCTGCTAGAAAAAGGGGTTGATGCTTATCATGAACTGACCAAACTCAGCATTGACTATGCGGTGATGGAGCGAACCCAGAAAGCTTACGTAATGCCCGTTAGCTTTGGCTGGGATGATTTGGGCGACTGGAATGCAATCGAGCGTTTGCTCAAGGGCGATCGCGATAATGTTGAACTGGCGCAGCATATTGGCTTAGATACCCACGGCAGCGTTGTCTACAGTTCTAATCCAGAAGAGGTAATTGTCACGATTGGGTTAGAAGATGTGGTTGTCGTTCGAGATGGTAATGCAACGCTAATCGTTCGCAAAGACCGCACCCAGGATATTAAAAAAGCAGTCAAACGCTTGGGGACAGAAGAAAAGTACAAAAATTTGCTTTAAGGCGCTGTCACGACTGATGGGTTGAGCCGTTTATGATGGGTTATGCCTGAGCTTTTGCCCAGAACTCACTCTTTTTCACCCGGCTAGCACCGATGCTAATTGACCCTAACCAAGTGCCTGACCAAACGGGGACTGGCTATCCCGAACCCCTGCGACAGTTGGTTGAAGGCCGCATCCGCAAGCGGGTTGGCAACGCTGCTGGACTGACCAACTTTGGGGTAAATCTAGTGACGCTGCTACCCGGTAGTGGCTCGGCTTTGCGCCATTGGCATACAGCCCAAGATGAGTTTGTCTATGTGATCGCTGGGATGCTAACGCTGATTACCGAGGCGGGAGAACAACTGATGACTCCTGGGATGATGGCGGGCTTTGCTGCCGGTACGGCTAATGGCCATCACCTGGTTAATCGCTCAGAAATGCCTGCGGTTTATTTGGAAATTGGCGATCGCAGCCCTAACGACATTGCCCACTACCCAGACGCCGACTTGGTGGCTCGTCACACTGGCAGCCATTACCTGTTTACCCGGAAAGATGGCCGTCCTTATTGAAGTTCCTAGAAAGCCCATTCGCCCATGTTTCCAAGCTGACGCCCATGAAGCGATCGCTAATTTTTCCCCTATGTTTGATGCTGGCTGCTTGTCAGGTAAATGAGCCGACGGTAAACAGCGCCCCAGCACTGCCCCTAGCCAACAGTCCGGCACCGCCGCCGCCGCCATCCGGGGCTTTGATTGCTCAGCTTCAGCCAGCGCAAACCCAACAGCTCGAAGCTTTAGAGGTGGCTGTGGTGATTCCAACCGAGGTGCCGCCAGCTTTTCAGGTGGTTGAGTTGATCACCCAAGCCCCTACCGCTGCTGGGGGTGCCCAGTATCAAATTGTTTATCGCGACGATCGCGATCGCTGTTTTGTGGTTGAGTTCACCAACGAGGGCGTTGGCGACTTACCCGACACTGAGTTTCAGCAGCCTCTCAATTCACCTTTGTTTGGCACGGGCTATCAGCTCCATTACGGCCCTTATCGCGATGCCGATCTGCGATCGCAGTTTCCAGAACCTGAGTTTGCCACCGACTGGATGGTGGGCGAATCCGGGGCGTATCGCCTTGCCGGAGCGGCTTATATTCAGCAGACCTTTGCCAGTCAAACAGGCTGCCAGGATATTTCACCTGCTGAAGCTCAGCAGTTGGTTAATTCAATGGCCTACTTACAGCCTGATTTGCTCAATATTGGTGAGTAGTCTGACTACGTTTTGTCAACCCGTTAAAAGTTTTCTACGAAATTCTGCGGATTGACGTTGTTGACTATAGCAGCAGGCAGTTTGCGGCTTGCAGAAGAGCGATGTCACGCGTCAAACGTCAGAAATCGATAACCAACATCCGTTATTTCCGCCTTGACAGGTAGGGTCAACCCTATTTCTGTCACAGTGCTTATTCCCCCATTTCAAGGAAACTTTATGGTTAAAACATAAAATCTCGTATCTTTTCCGTGGAATACGCGATCGCCCCGTCTCTTGCCCACTGTTTCCAGGAGGAAAGTGATGACTTTTGACACCGTAACCGAATTTTTTCAGACCCCCGGTTTAGGTCGAGTTGAGCGAGCGATTGTTGCCGATAAACGAGGTCGGGTTTTCTTTAACGGCACTTACTGGCCAGCGCAATTTTACGAATCCGAGCAGTTGGCGATCGCAGAAGCCAAAACCTGGGTGAGTGTTTTGGGTCGGCGGGGGCTGACTTTGCTGGTGGTGCCAACGGTTGCAGGGGTCAGCGCTAAAGCGCCTTGGGTCTAAGCGGTAGCCGTTGAGCTAACTGCCAAAAGCCTCTGATGGCAGCGGTGAGCAAAACGGCGTTCTGCTTACCTCTGGCTGAGAAGGCGAAAGCAAGTTTTTGGTTAGAGACTTTTAGCCCTTTGTCCAGGGAGAAATCTCAGCTTTAGAGGCTACAGCTATAGCTGTCAGCAGAACGCCTTCCCTCAAAAGTCTTTCTGCTGGGGGTGGTCGGTCATTGTTTGTGGTTTCACACTGAATTTTAGATAGCCCTTATGGCAGACAACGGTTATGGATACCCTCGCTTACCTCTATTTACTAGAACAACATGAAGCAGGCGATCGCCCCTCGGTGAAGTTACCGTGGCTCAATGCTACGGCTAGACGAACCCTGCGCCATTTTCTTTGGGGAGGGGTGATGACAGCAGCGTTGATGACGGCTAGTGCCGCCTCCGCCTTGACGGGCTATGTGATTACATCTGGCGATCGCTTGCAGGTAGAAGCGCGGTCGGGGCCAGGAATCGATTTTGAGGTGGATCGCATTCTGTATGAAGGGGACGCGGTTGAGCTAACTGGTACGATTCAAAACGGATGGTCGCAATTAGCCGATGGCAGTTGGCTACCCGTTGAACAGGTTAGACCCAGTGTTGTACCCAATCCGCAACCCTCACCGCCAACCCCACCCACCGAATCGCCAGAACCCACGGAGCCAACTCCTCCCGCTGAACCAGACCCGTCACCCCCTACTCAAACGTGGGGTAAGGTCGCCCAAGTAGAGGCTTACGGCTATCGCCTCAATGCTCGCTGGGGGCCAGGAACCCGCTATGGGGTGGCTCGTACGCTTGGCCCTAACGAGCAAATTCGCTTGAGTGGTCGGGTTGATAGTAATGGCTGGGTGCAACTGATTGATGGTACCTGGGTGGCCGGAAATCTGATTGAGCCAGCTTATGGTGGTTTTGAACGAGGGGGTAATGTTGGCGGTGATGTTGGCAGCGATCGCCTCAATGCCACTGTTTCTGCCTATGGGTACAACCTCAATGTCCGCTCTGGCCCCGGCACATCCTATAGCATTGTGCGGGTGCTATCAGACGGGCAGGCGTTAGAAATTAGCGGTCGCTATCGCAATGGTTGGGCAGAATTGAGCGATGGCAACTGGGTGGCGGGCAACTTAATTCGCCTGACGCAGACTACTCCCTCTCCGGTTGAGCCAGCGCCGCCTACCGATGCGATACCTGTACTGCGCTTTGGTAGCGCGGGGCCACGCGTGATTCGCCTCCAAAATCGCCTCAAAGAACTCAATTATCTGGCGGCTACACAGGCGTCTGATGGGGTTTATGGCAGTACCACCGAACAAGCGGTAATTGAGTTTCAGCGAGTGCAAGGCTTGCCCGTTGATGGGGTTGCCGGAACAACCACCCTCGACGCCCTGTACGCAGCAAACGCTCCTCGCAAGCCAGAACCTCAACGAACTTTACAACCAGGCGATCGCGTTCAGTTGGTCAACGACGGCATTGGCGGAATTGCCGTCTATGATGAGCCGTTTACCGAAGGGCGGATTTTAAGCATCTATGCCAGTGGTTCGGAAGTGACGGTGAACCAAATCAACGAAAACGGCTGGATCGAACTGAGTTCAGGTGGTTGGGTGCGGCGTGAATTTATCGCCTTCTAAAGCAGGCTTCAGGTTACAAAGCATGTCTCTCTATTAACTCTATTGAACATTTGGTAAGCCACTCCTGGCACTTCTTTATAATCCTTAATTGATCTGACCTCAAAAAAATTAAGGTCTTGCTAGGAGATAATAAATTGCTTTATTCGTCGCTTCTGTGGTTTGCCCAGACCGTGCCTCAAACCCCGCAGTGGTCTTTTAAGGTGGCTCTGGTCATGATTGCCTGCAACCTGTTTGCGATCGCTATTGGCCGATACGCCATTCAAAAGCGCGGCGTAGGGCCTGAACTGCCCTTTACGCTACCAGCTTTTTTTGAAGGCTTTGGTTTGCCTGAACTGCTGGCAACGGCTAGTTTTGGTCACCTGTTAGGGGCGGGCATGATTTTAGGCTTGAGCAATGCTGGGCTGCTCTAAACTTGTCATCTAACTTCTTAAACTTTTAGCAGGAACTCGCTAGCAACGGGTTCCTGCTTTTTGTATACCGATAAAGGTAGCAGCCAGAAGGAAAGGCTTTCTGCCAGCGCCTTTCAGCTATTTAAGTTTCTGAGTCTAGGTGGCGACGCTTGGGTAACGGGCGATCGCAGCGATAATTAAGCCTTTCTAAGGGGAGAAAGGCTGACCAATCGCCCGCTTGGGGTATCAAGTGCTGACGGCATGGTTGCCAAAGTGAGGTTATCCCCCGCTAGCACTTTGAATCACCTCAGTACAATAAAGCTATGGTTTCAGGAATGGCTCCTAGCAAGGCATTGGGTTAAAACTTATGCAATCCGGTTGGCGCATCGGCTCTTTATTCAACATCCCTCTCTATATCGATTATTCCTGGCTGATTATTTTAGTCCTGGTGACTTTTTTGTATGGCAGCGACCCAGCTTGGCAGTCGCAAATGGGGACGAGTGTTGCTTTGGGGGCTGGCTTTTTGCTGGCTTTGTTGCTCTTTGCTTCGGTGCTGCTGCACGAGTTAGGTCACAGCTTGGTGGCGCGGGCACAAGGAATTCAGGTCAACTCGATTACCCTGTTTTTGTTTGGCGGCATTGCCTCAATTGATAAAGAGTCAAAAACCCCCGGACAAGCTTTTCAGGTGGCGATCGCAGGGCCACTGGTGAGCTTTAGCCTGTTTATCCTCTTTAGTTTGCTGGCAGGGGTGTTGCCAACAGCGGGAATCGCCACCCTGATTCTTTACAATATTGCTCAAACGAATCTGGTGCTAACCCTGTTTAACCTGATTCCGGGGCTACCGCTTGACGGGGGACAGGTGCTTAAAGCTGCTATTTGGAAGGCAACGGGTAGTCGGAGTCGAGGGATTCGTTGGGCCGCTACAGCCGGACAGTTTTTGGGCTGGGGAGCCATTATTTTAGGGTTAATAGCTTATCTAACAACCCAGCGTTTTGATGTGCTGTGGATTGCCCTTATTGGCTGGTTTGTACTGCGCAATGCCCAAACCTACAACCGGGTCAACGAACTACAAGAGGCGATCGCTTCGCTACAGGCGGCAGATGCGATGATGCGCGATTACCGGGTTGTGGATGCTAATTTAACGCTGCGCCAGTTTGCTGACGACTACCTTTTGCAAGAAGGTCGTCCGCCAATGTATTTTGCAGCTTCGGATGGTCGCTATCGTGGCTGGGTGGCAGTAGAAGATTTGCGCTCAATTGAGCGCAGCCAGTGGGAACACCAATCGCTGTTAGAAATTATTCAACCGCTCAGCGATATTCCCACCGTACGCGAGGCGACGCCGCTGCCGCAGGTGATTAATCAGTTAGAAGAACAGGGGCTGAGTCGCATCACCGTTCTGTCACCCGCCGATGCGGTGGCGGGTGTAGTCGATCGAGGTGACATTGTGCGGGCGATCGCCGCTAAGATGAACATCTCTATTTCAGATGCCGTGATTCAGCGGATTAAAGAAGAAGGCGCTTATCCACCGGGGCTACAACTACAAGCGATCGCTCGCGCGGCTGCCGAATCTTAAACACAGCTAGCCGAGAATTGGGCGACTGACAGACTAGGGATCGTCATTATTGCTGGGGCGATCAGCGTTGAGCTTACTTAAATGACTGAAAACCGCTGCCAGCAAAACTTTCCTTCTTGCCCTCTGCCCGCTAACTTCCACCTTTAGCGACGAGCAGCCGTCTCAGCCGCTGACTGTGCCAACACCGTCCAGGGAATATCAGCGCGAGTGGTCAACTGTTGGGCGATCGCGGCTGCTCCATGGCGGTTAAGGTGGCTAGGATCAGCGAAGTAGCCATTTTGCGTGGGCCATTGCTGCATCAGATCAATTAAACCAAATCCTTGAGCCTGACTTTGCTGTTGTAGATACGTTTGAAACTGCCGCTCTCGCCGCAGGCGGGTTGGGTCTAAATAGTCTTGAGTGAGTGGCAGATTAATAAAAATGAGGGGTTTTTGTTGCGATCGGGCAAACGCTGCCAGCGAACCCAAAGACTGGGTCTGCAAGCCACTGAGATCAAAGCGGCTATAATCAGCATCGTACTGTCCTAGAATGCGCGGAAACCGCTGATAGTAGGTGTTGGGATCGAAGCGTTGCTCTAAAGCCAGAAACCCGTGGGCATCTAAGGGTTGCGTTGGCACTAGCAACGGATTGTCGTCTGCAAAGGTTGGCTTTTCTCCGGCTAAAAAAGCCTGATAGCCAGGAGAAGCCAAAACGCTGGCAAACGTCCGATCTAGTCGGCTGCTGTTAAAAGCTCGCGAACCCCCTGCCCACAAAATCAGCTTGGGCAACTGCTCTGGTGTCAGCAGGCGTTGCAAGACAAAATTAACCACCTGTGCCGTCGCGCCATTGATGCCGAGATTAAACACTTTGGCCTCGGCATAGCCTCGATCGCTAAGCGCCTGCTGCAACGCTTGGGGATCAACCCCTTGCAAGGCGCGTGAACTACCCACAATCAGCACATCCGGTACCCCAACCGCCGCCATGTAAGAAAAGTAGCCAGCCAACTGTTCATCTAAAATTTGGCTGCCTAAGGTTGGAAAAACGGCTGGAACGCTACCTGCTGCCTTTTGCTGCGCTGTCTTGAGATTGAGCAAAAATTCTTCGGCTTTGCGCTGAGCAAACAAACGCTGAGGGCTAGTTGTGGGGACAGACTGAATCAGAGTGATAGCATCGGCCCATTGACCCATAACTGCACTCCAGTCTTGGGCGCTTTGAGCCATTGCAGCGTCCGAACGAGCCTGCTCGGCCAAGTTGAGGGCAGCCTGTAGCAAACTGTCTAAGGGACTGAGTTCGTCAGGAATGGGAGCCGCTTCTAGCTTGGGGAAGGTGGCTGCTGGGGTCGAAACCAGCAAAAGCTGAAGCAGCCAACCGCTGATAACCAGTCCCAGGCTACTTACCAAAATCAGGCACCAGCGCAACACTGAAAAGCGACGAAACATAGCAATACCTAGCAGCCAGCAGCACTCATGTTAAGAAGGCGATCGCCGTGGTAAGCCCAAGCGCAAATATTCCACCTGAATACACGCATCCGTCACGACAAAAAGACCAGCGGCTAGGGCTTGGCGAACGGCGACATCGTGGTAGATACCTAGCTGAGTCCAGAGGGCTTTAGCGCCAACGGCGATCGCCGCTTCGACAATCTCTGGTAAAGAGTCGGCGCGGCGAAAAACATTGACTAGATCTACCGTTTCTGGCACTTCTGCTAGAGAACGGTAGCAGCGGTGCCCTGCGACCTCGGCTACCGTAGGATTCACCGGATAAACCCGATAACCTACCTGACGCAGAAACTGAGCAATCTGGTAGCTCGGTCGCTGGGGTTGATTAGAGTGACCGACAACTGCGATGGTTTGAGTCTGTGCTAGCAGCGATCGCAGTTGCGTATCCGAAGGGTGTAGTAAGGGTTCCATACTGCCTGCCGTTGCCGCTGAAACAAACCCAAACGGCCACGGCTACTTCTCTATTTTAGAGGCATTTCCCCCATACACTTGGGAAGCAAACGACTGAAAACGCTCATGCCTATTCATCACCAGCTTTTAGAACTGCAAACGACAGACGCGCTAGCGCTTTACAATCTAACCCCTCAAGTTCAAGCCTTTGTGACGGCTAGCGGCATCCAAAACGGCCACGTCTTGATCTTTTCTCGGCATACGACTACGGCGCTTGTGGTAAACGAAAACGAAGAACGTTTGCTCGAAGACATCAAAACCTACTTGCGTAAGCTAGCCCCCGCTGGCGATCGCTATTTGCACAACGACCTGCATTTGCGATCGGTTCCCCCAGACGAGCCAATTAATGCCCATTCTCACCTGATGGCCATAACCTTACACAACAGCGAACTGGTGCCCATTGTGGCAGGGCAACTGGCACTGGGCACTTATCAAGCCATTTTGCTGTGTGAACTGGATGGCCCCCGTTGCCGCAGCGTTTTTGTTCAGGCTTCAGGAGAATAGGGCACTCGACCTGTAGCTAAGGTAAATTCTCTTGCTGCTGTCCGTGCCCATGCCCTTTCCGCTTACCGCGATCGCCCTAGCCGTTCCGGCTTATTTTTATACTTGGCTGGTCAGAAGTATCGATCGCTTTGAAAAAGAACCGACCAAGTATTTAATTTCAGCGTTTTTATGGGGAGCTATCCCGGCAATTGGGCTGGCTGTGATTTTGCAAATGAGTTTGGCTCTGCCCATAGAAACCTGGTGGGGTCACAACTCGCTACAGTCAGATTTGGTGCAATCGGCAGTGGGGGCACCCATAACCGAAGAATTTCTCAAAGCGATCGCTGTGGCGCTCATTTATTTGACCCGTCGCCGCGAGTTTGATGGCTGGGTCGATGGTATGGTTTATGGAGCCATGGCGGGCTTTGGGTTCGCTTATGTGGAAAATATTTTGTACCTGGCTGGCACCGCTAGTTGGGAAGAATGGATTTCTCTGTTTGTGCTGAGAACCCTGGTTTTTGGCGGGCTACACGGGTTTTGGACGGCCATTGTAGGTATTGGATTTGGTCTGGCTCGCTATATGCACAGCCTGGTGGGGCGAGTGATGACGGTGGCGGTTAGCTTGCTGCTGGCAATGACGTTGCATTTGGTGCATAACGGGGCGATCGCTTTGATCGAAATCTATTCAAATATCGCTATCTTGGTCGCTTTGTTTAACTATGGAGTGCTGTGTTTGGTGATGTTTTTACTCTGGGTTATAGCGGCTAGGGTAGATCGCGCCCGCCTTAGAAGCCAGCTAGCCAACGAGGTGCCCTGGACGCTCTCTCGCAGTTGCTACGAAGCCGTTACCCGGCCAAACTCACATCAGCTTTTGCAAAAAATGGGGTTTTCATCTCGGCAACAGCGCCAACTGATACAGCTAGTGGCTGAGTTGGCTCATAAAAAGCTACAGCACCAAAAAATGGGCGATGAAGATGGCAACCGCGCTGAAATTGAACGATTGAGAACAGAACTGCG
>NZ_JBQLZL010000081.1:0-21155 GCF_052168255.1 Almyronema sp.
ATATTTTTTTTATTGTGGCTGCAATGAAGTACTGGACTGAAACCCTAGCGATCGCACAAAATTTTCCCTGGCACGACTACCGCACATTTGTTGATATTGGCACAGCTCAGGGTGACTTAGCGGTTCAGATTGCACTGGCCAACCCACATTTGCAGGGTTTTGGCTTCGATTTGCCTGAGGTTAGCCCCATCTTTAAAGACTACATCAACGCCTTAGGTCTGGCAGACCGCCTGACGTTTGTACCGGGTGACTTTTTTAAGCAGGATCTTCCCAAAGCTGACGTAGTGTTGATAGGACATATCCTGCACGATTGGGATCTGCCAACAAAGAAAATGCTCATTGCCAAGGCATTCGCTGCTATCCCAACTGGCGGTGCTTCGTTGTCTATGAAGCCCTGATTGACGATGATCGATCAAAGAATGCCTTCGGGATGATGATGAGCCTTAATATGCTGATCGAAACTCCAGGAGGCTTCGATTATACAGGAGCCGATTGCGCTAAATGGATGAAAGAGGTTGGCTTTTCTCAAACCTGGGTTGAGCCGCTAGTTGGAGCAGACTCTATGGTTGTTGGGATTAAGTAGCGTCTCTCTATCGCAAGTCTTTATTCGCAAATATTTTCATAGAGCAAAATGAATTCTCGTGTCTTTAAAGATGCCTGAGTTGCAAAGCTTTTGTTTAGTTTCTGTGAAATTTAAGATCTAGCCTGCGTATCTGCATATAACTACGGAGAGCAGAGATATGATTTGGCAGATTTGGCCTAAAGTTCCCAATCAGTCTGTAGATATGGCTTCAAACTTGACTATTTTGCAGATTTGAACAACTTAGCAAGGTACTTTTTATGCTCAACCTGCTCTCAGCTCAATTATTAACGCCGAAAGTCTTACCAAGTCTCGGTGCTATTACTGCGCTTGGTCTGCCCCTAGCTGCTCAGCTACCTGTCTCAGCAGCAACGCTTATTCCCGTAAATGTTGAGTTGTCGCTACTGGTTGACGTTTCACCTAGCGTTAGTAATTTTGAATATGCTTTGCAAACTGGCGGCTACCGGGATGCTTTTATCAATCTAGCTGGGGAGTTTGGCTCAGGTCAGTTTGGTAGCGTTGCCGTCAATTTTATTGAGTGGGCAGGCCCAAACCAACAGCAAGAATCCATTCCCTGGACTCTTCTGGACAGTCCAGCCAGTGCATTAGCGTTCGCGGATACGATTGAGGCGCTGGTTAGACCTGTTGGTTCTTCGGGTACCGCCCCTGGTTCAGCAATTGCATTTGCCACACCACTGTTCAGTAGTAATCAGTATGAGGGACAAAATTGGGTGATTGATGTCTCAGGAGACGGCGTTCAAACTTTCGGATTTCCCACGAGTTTAGCCAGGGATAATGCTCTAGCGGCAGGGGTAACTACCATTAATGGACTGCCAATTATTGCCACACCTGGCCTCAGCTTCATCAAAACTTGGTATGAAAACAACGTTCAAGGAGGGTCTGGCTCCTTTGTAATTGCTGCTAACGGCTTTGATGATGTGGGTCGAGCCGTTGAGCAAAAGCTGTTACGGGAACTCACACTGCCTCCTACTGATACACCGCCAGCAGCTATACCTGAGCCTGTCACTATTCTGGGAATTGCTTTAGTAGGGGGTGGACTCGCTAGTCTTAAGCGTCATCGTTCAGCTTAAAGCGGTACCCGCCTGAGAGCGATCGCACCCATTTCGTAGGGTGGGCACTGTCCACCCTACAGCTAAATGCGAGGGATCTAGACACTATCTATCTCCTATCTGTCACACATCCCTGAAGTGAAATTTAGCGATCGCGGGTAATAATAATTAACGCTTAAAAACATAGAATCTACCGGGTATTCGATACGCTCTTATAGACATCGTTTCTGAGCTGAGTAGATTATGAAAGCGTTAAAGGCTACCTGTTTTATCTTGTCTGTATTAGGTGGGATAGTAGCCTACCTACCACCTGTAGGCGCTGGCGAAGAACTGCTTCACTGGTCTTATGGGGGTGAGGCTAATCCAACGCAATGGGGACGGTTGGGGCATGACTTTGCGTTGTGTGAAGTAGGGCGAGATCAGTCGCCTATTGATATTGACGACGCTGTAATTGGTAGCCCCTCAACGATAGAGTTTAACTACGCTTCAGTGCCTTTAGTCGTAGTCAACAACAGACACACGATTCAGGTGAACTACGCCGAAGGCAGCACCGTCAAGATTGATGGCGATGAATATGAACTCTTGCAGTTTCATTTTCATACGCCCAGTGAGCATACGGCTGAGGGCTTTGCGTCTGCCATGGAACTACATCTCGTCCATCGTAATGAAGCAGGAGAATTAGCCGTTGTAGGTATTATGCTCGAACTAGGCGAAGCGCACCCGCTAATTGATACGCTTTGGGAAAACATCCCGGAAGTAGGGACGACTCAAACAACAAATTTGACCATCAATGCTGCTGATTTACTGCCCGATAGTATTGCTTATTTTAGCTATTCTGGTTCGCTGACCACCCCTCCTTGCAGTGAAGGGGTACGCTGGAATGTCATGCGAGAGCCTGTGCAAGTCTCCGAAGCGCAAATTGCTGCCTTTGAAGCCCTCTATCCCGTCAATGCTCGCCCCATTCAATCCACCAATGGGCGAATCATTGAACTCCACGAAGACGAGTAAGGGGGCGGGGCAGACGCGCAGACAGACCTTAGCGCATAGTGACAAACTCTTCCGCCGAGCTGGGGTGAATGCCCACAGTAGCGTCAAAATTGGCTTTGGTTGCGCCCATTTTAACCGCGATCGCCACGCCTTGAATAATCTCAGCCGCTGCATCGCCTACCATGTGTGCCCCCAAAACACGATCGCTCTCTTTGTGCACAATCAGCTTCATCAGCGTCCGCTCATCTTTATTGGGGATGGTGTAATACATCGGTCGGAAGCGAGAGCGATAAATATGAATCCCCTCTTCGCCGTACTGCTCAACGGCTTCGGCTTCCGTGAGACCCACCGTTCCCGCTTCAGGCGTGGTAAAAACGGCAGTCGGCACATTTTCATAGCTCATTTTGCGAGACTGGCCGCCAAACTCCGTATCGGCAAAAGCCCGCCCTTCGTTAATGGCAACGGGGGTGAGGTTAATGCGATCGGTGCAGTCACCCACCGCAAAAATGTGGGCTTCAGCAGTGCGGCTGTATTCATCAACGGCGATCGCCCCGGCATTGACCTCTACCCCAGTGTTCTCAATACCCAAGCTGTCGAGATTGGGTTTGCGCCCCAAAGCCGCTAAGCACAACACATCTGCAAAGACCCGTGACTCACCCTCAGCATTTTCAATATTGACGACAACGCCTTCGGCCTTTTTCTCAACCGAAACAATCTTGCTGTCATGGCAAATGTTGATGCCGTGCTTGTGCATCCCTTCTTGAATCTCAGTGCGCAAGTCATCATCAAAACCCCGCAGAATTTTGCTGCCCCGGAAAACCTGCGTCACCTCCGATCCCAAACCTTTGAGAATACAGGCAAATTCACAGCCAATATAGCCCGCGCCCAAAATCACGGCATGTTTAGGCTGCTGCGGCAGATGAAAAATATCGTCTGAAACAATGGCATGTTCTAGACCAGGAATATTAGGCCGTACCGGAACACCACCAACCGCAATCAAAATCTTGTCGGCTGTAATTTTTTGCTCCCCGACTTCTAGCGTGTGGGCATCTAAAAAGCGGGCATAGGCGCGAAAGAGCTGCACGTTGGAATTGACCAACATGCGTTCGTAAATACCATTGAGCCGGGTTACTTCGTTGTTGACGACCGTGATCATTTTTGTCCAGTCAAACTGGCTCTCCACAGGACTCCAGCCATAGCCGACGGCTTCTTCATAGTGAGCCGGAAAGTGAGAGGCATAAACCATTAATTTTTTGGGCACACAGCCGCGATTGACGCAGGTACCGCCCAAGCGATCGTTTTCGGCAATGCCGACTTTAGCCCCATATTGAGCTGCCCGTCGGGCGGTTGCAATGCCACCGGAACCCCCACCAATGACAAAAAGATCGAAGTCGTAGCTCATGGGCCAGATTAACTCCCTTATAAACCTCTGTTTGATGCTTATCGGCTGTCGATCGCGCTGGTGAGCCTAGCGCTGTTTCAATAGACAACTGCTCTACTAGTGTATCGATTCAGCCCCGTCTCCGCACCCCTACGCTACCGTTTGGTTCCTAAGAATAAAGCCTTGAAATGCCCAATCGCCTGCGATCGCGGGTAAAAATCGCTAAGCCATCGGCAGCATTTTAGAGGTTGAACTGGAAAAAAGGGGGCGCACTGCTAAGACGGCTCAACGGCTGTGGCTGGTTCATTGTCTGCCCTCAACCATACCGCTTTTAGGGTTTCTAAAAAGGCATAAACGGCGGGGGTTTGCAGGGCTTCCGCTAGGACAATGACGCCAATAACCCGTTCTAGCGGCTCGGCAAATTCGGCGGTGACGATATCGTTTGGGATCGGTTCAGCCGCTAGGTGAGCCATAATAGCTGCTCCCAAACCCCGGCGCACCATGCTGATGATGGTGGAGTCTTCTCTAACTTCGTAGGCTGGCTGCAATGAAACACCATATCGCCCTAGATAGCGCGTTAGAACTTGGCGATCGCCGTCATCTGCCGGACTCAAAATCAGCGGATATTGGGTTAGCGTTTGCCAATCGATCGGTGACTGAATGCCAGCAGCGCTGGGAGGCAGCAAAGCTAAATAGCGATCGCGCAGCAGTTCCCAAACCCGAAAATCTGGTGAAGTCGGCAAATACGTAAAGCCCACATCAGCGCGACCTTGACGCACCGCTTCTTCAACATCGCGGTAGTGATGATGCTCATCAATCGTGACGCTAAGCTGGGGATGCTGCTGTTGAAAGCGGGCAATCACCGTTGGCAGCAGGTGCGTAGCCACGCTGCGAAAGCCTGCTACTCGTACCTGGCCTGATTGTAACCCTCTAAATTGCTGAGCCAGTTTGCAAAGACCCGCCAAAGATTGCAAAATGCCACGCGCTTCTGCCGTAATTTCTTCGCCAACGGGGGTGAGTACGGCTCCTTGGCGACCGCGACTGAGCAAAATGACCCCTAATTCTTCTTCTAGCGTGGCAATGGCATGGCTAACGGCTGACTGAGAAAGATCAAGCTGCAAAGCGGCGTCGCTAAAGGTGCCCAAGTCGGCGATCGCCACCAGCGCCCGTAGCTGAGAAATTTTGAGTCGGTAGGGATTAATTTCGCCCATAGGCTTCATTTAACCGTATTTCTCGATTTCTTTGAGTGATTGTCTGGCTAGACAGTCGTACCCGCGATCGCCAAGCGTGATCAACACCAGCCTTAATTCAGCACCTCTACAGAACCCGCAAACCTGTGTAGCTAAAGACAGAATCAAAGCTTTTGGGTAAAAGGCTGGCAGCAATGAACAGCACGGCTACTTTCCTAAACCTGTATCAGCCGGGGTTGGGTTGCAATCTGTCTTCTGCCAGACGTTGGAACCGAAGCTTCTGCTGACAATACGGGAGGAACGCCCCCGGTTATGTTATCTAGCGACCAGCGCCTGAGCCGAGATCTTCGTTAGCATCAATTCAGCTTACCTAAGAGTAAAGTATGCTTGCCTCTTCTTCTATGTCCCGCCAGGGCGAAATTATCGAAGTCGTTTTTAGTAATGGCTGGGACTACATGCGACGACTCCTCACCGGAGGCAAAGCCGACGAGCCAGATTTGCCGCCGCCAGCCGTTTTACGCAATATTTTGACGGAGCTAGGCCCTGTGTATGTCAAATTGGGGCAGCTACTAAGCACCCGCCCGGATGTACTGTCGCAGAGCTATGTTGAAGAACTGAGTGCGTTGCAATCTACCGTACCAGCCGTCCCGGCGGCTGAGATGGAGGCTTACATTCGCCGAAATCTGCCCCGTCCGCCTGAAGAGCTGTTTGCTAGCTTAGATTACAAGGCGATCGCCGCAGGTTCAATTGCCCAAACGCACAAAGCCACGCTGCGTAACGGTCAGCCCGTTGCCATCAAGGTGCAGCGTCCCGGCATTGACCAGCTCATTGCCAGAGATGTTTCCCTCATTCGCGACATTGCCAAGCTCGTCTCTGCCACCCAGTTTGGTCAGCGCTACAACGTGCAAGCCCTGGCTGAAGAATTTATCAACGCCTTAGAAGCCGAGCTTGACTTTACCACCGAAGCTGCCTACACCGATCAACTACGACGCAACCTTGCAAAAGGTCGCTGGTTTGATCCGGCCAAGCTGGTGGTACCCAAAATTTATTGGGAGCTAACCAACAAAAAAATTATGACGATGGAATGGCTAGAGGGCAAGCCATTTCTTTTAGCTGAAATTACAGGCGAATACTACAACGGCGATATCCAGGCCGAACGCGAAGCGCTCACCAGGCTTTTGTTTCGGGCTTTTTTGCAGCAGTATTTTCTCGATGGGTTTTTCCACGCAGATCCGCACCCCGGCAACTTGTTTTATCTGGCCGATGGCCGCGTAGCCATTTTAGACTGCGGCATGATGGGGCGAATGAATCCGCGCTTGCGGGTGACGCTAACAGAAATGGTGTTGGCAATGGTTAGCTCCGATGCCGAACGCTGCGCTCAGCTAACGCTGCAAATTGCCGAGCCGCTCCAACCCGTTGACATTAATCAGTTGGAAACCGACTATGGCCGCTTGTTGAGCAAATACTACGGCCTCAGTTTAGAAGAGTTTAATACGGCGCAAATGTTTAGCGAACTGATGCAGTCGGCGAGTCGCAATCATTTGCGCTGGCCTGCTGATATTGGGTTGTATTCTAAGTCGCTGGCTAATTTAGAAGGGGTGGCGCGACAGTTTAACCCCAAAGTGGATCTCTCCGAAGAGATTAAACCGCTCATGTTTGACCTCTTTCGCCAGCAAATTATTGGCGATGATCCGCTACAAACTCTGCTGCGAACCGGGCTAGAACTCCGCAATCTTTCAATTGAGTCGCCGCGCCAGTTTGGCTTTTTGCTCGATCGCCTCAGTTCCGAAACGCTCAAATGGAATATCTCTATACAGGGGCTAGATGGCCTGCGGCGTAACATTGATGACGCTGCCAACCGTCGCTCGTTTAGTACCCTTGTGGGTTCGTTAATTATTGGAGCGGCGATTGTTTCAACAAATCAGCAAACACCCGGTGGCCAGATACTTAGCAACAGCCTGTTTGCGGCGGCTAGCTTATTTGGTCTGTGGCTGGTGATTAGCATTTTGCGATCGGGGCGGTTGCGGTAGGGCTATGGGCAACCGCTGGCTCAGTTTTGAGTGAATAGTTGAGGACGTTGGGTAACCGCCACTGCTTGTCTTTGTAGAAAAGGAGCTGATAAACGTGAAGGCTACCGTCTCTAAAAGCGGCTTCAAAAGATTGCAGATAGAGGTACCACATTCGTAAAAAGCGCTCGTCGTAAGCTTTAGCGAGGCTAGCGACCTGAGCTTTGTTTTGCGTAAAGTTTTCGGCCCACTTTTTTAGCGTCTCTGCGTAGTGAGGTTTGAGGTTCTCACAGTGCGCAACTGAAAGCTTAGCCTTTAGCATTTCGCGGGTTAGCTCATGCAGTTGGGGCGCATAGCCACCCGGAAAAATATACTTGTCTACCCACGGCCCAATGCGTTCAGCACTTTCTGTGCCAATCGTATGCAGCAAGCCTAGCCCGTGAGGTTTGAGTAGCTTTTTGGCCTGTTGCATAAAGGTCGAAAAACTGTTTTTGCCGACATGCTCAAACATGCCAATGCTGACAAATTTGTCGTACTGCCCGGTGATTTCTCGGTAGTCAGCTACCACAATTTTGAGGCGATCGCTTAATCCTTTAGCGGCAATTCTGGCCTGAGCCAGGTTAGCTTGCTCCGTGCTGAGCGTAATGCCGACGCCATCAGTACCGTAATGTTCAGCCGCATAAATCAGCATCCCCCCCCAGCCGCAGCCAATATCCACCAAAGACTCGCCAGGTTGTAGCCCTAGCTTGCGGCAGATTAGCTCATATTTTTGCAGTTGCATAGTTTCCAGCGAGTCTGCTGGATGGAGCTGATAGCCACAGGAGTAGGTCAGCGTCGGGTCGAGAAAGCACTGATAAAAGTCGTTGCCGAGATCATAGTGGTGCTGCACATTTTTGTAGCTGTTTTGAATTGAAGTTGGCAGCGTCAGCAGGCGTTGGCTAATCACTTTAAAAATAAGCGGCAGCGTAATGTGCTGACTCGCTTTGGAATAAACCCGATTGCAATAGAGCAAGCTGATAAACTCAGCTACCTGGTTATTTTCCTCATCCCACCAGCTATCCATATAGGCTTCGCAAAAGCCCAAAGCCCCAAAACTTACCAGCCGATCGTAGGTACGGCGATCGCGAATAATTAAGTGCAAATGGGGAGTCGTTGCCACGGTTCCAAACTCAAACACTTGACCTTCAGGGTTGGTCACCTGTAGATAACCCTGGCTAATTTGACCCAAAAGCTGATATAGATAGCGCTCACCGCTGGGTAAGTGTTTCATAGTTTTGTCGTAGGCTCTGTATCCAAAAAGGTCTAGGGGCAGCTAACACGATATGCAACATATCATTGCAGAAACTCGTCATGATGGCATACCTAGAAGCTATTGCTAAAGGCAAGCGGTCAAGGGCAGCGGGCAGAAGGAAAGCTTTGCTGTCAAAGGGGGTTTGAAAAGCCAATGGTTGCGATTTCAGACACTTGTTGATCCCCCCTAGCCCCTTGAAGAGGGGAAAATCGGCTCAGCAGTCCCCCTTTTCAAAGGGAATTTAGGCGGATCTAAACCGTTTTGCTACGCCGCAGCTATCTTTGCAAACATCCTCTTGGCAGCTTTTGGTTATTGAAGTGTCTCAACGGTTGTGACTACAGCTATAAACGATTAACCCAGTATCTCTATCAAGAAACGTTCGCGAGTTCTATGAATCTTTCTGATCAACCCGGCCAAGACCCTATTGCTTTACCTATAAGCGTGACTCAAAAAACTAAAAATCGCGTTGCCTGGATTGACAATTTAAGAAGCATTGGCATTTTTGCTGTTGTTTTAGTTCATACCGGCAGGTTAGAGCCGGGTTTTGCTATTTATGCGGCTTCGTTCTTTATGCCCTTATTTTTCTTTATTTCAGGGCTTTTTGTGAAAGACAAAGTAATCAAGCAACCGTTTTTCTCGTTTGCCCAAGTTAGGGCTTATAAGCTTTTAATTCCTTACATAACGTTTAATATTATTAGTTACGTCTTGTGGTTTTTTGTTCTTCGGCATGTGGGTGGTCGCGCAGAAGAGGCGGTTCCACCGCTTAAACCCCTTTTGGGCATGGTGTATGGCGTTGGTGGCAATGACTGGTTGGCGCACAACATTACGCTGTGGTTTTTTACCTGTTTATTTAGTACAGAAATCTTTTTCTTTTTTCTGCTGAAGCTAAAAGACAAAACAAAAATTGCGATCGCGCTTTTCAGTTGCTCAATCGTGGGCTACTTGTTTTTTGCCATCGTTGGGCCAGCGAATTTTCGGTTACCTTTTGGCTTAGATATTGGGTTAACAGCGATCGTTTTTTATGGCTTGGGTTATTTATTGCAATCGTATGTGCTGAAGGAAAAATTTAGCCACCGCTATTTTTGGCCTGTCACGATTATTCTGCTGGGCGTTTATGTGGGCTGTACTCGGCTAAACGGCAGCACGGCTTTTATTATTGGCAACTTTGGCAACTACTTTTATTTTTATCTGTCTGCGATCGCAGGCATTCTTTTCTGGATGCATGTGGCCTATTTAATTAAACCCAATTGGCTGCTCTCGGCCATTGGTCAAAACACGCTGATTATCTTTCCCTTACATTTATTGGTGTTTCCTTTTTTAACTGGGTTTTTAGTCTATGGGTTACGCATTCCCCCAACGACCCTAGCGCAGTCTAACCTGATTGCCTTTGCCTATGCGGTGGTGGCCATTTTGCTGCTGCTGCCCGTTGGCTGGCTACTAACGACCTATGCCCCAGTTTTCATTGGCCGACCCAGTCGGGCGAAGGCCGCTCAACCCTAGCAGGAGCGATAGCTAGAAGCCGCCCCCCTCAGGCAAAGACAACGGTACGATTACCGTAGACCAAAATGCGGTTTTGCAGGTGTAGACGCACCGCTCTAGCTAGCACCATACGCTCTAAATCTTTGCCTTTACGAATTAAATCGCTGACTTCGTCTCGGTGGCTAATGCGCACTACATCTTGCTCAATAATGGGGCCAGCATCGAGGTCGGTCGTGACATAGTGGGCGGTAGCACCAATGATCTTTACCCCTCGTTCATAGGCGCGGTGATAAGGATTAGCCCCCACAAAAGCGGGCAAAAACGAGTGGTGAATGTTGATGACGTGAGGAAACTGTTGCACAAAATCAGCGCTGAGAATTTGCATATATTTCGCCAGCACGACTAAATCAATGTTGTGTTTCTGCAAGAGCATTAACTGTTTGGCTTCTTGCTCTGATTTATTGGCTTTTGTGATGGGTAGGTGGTAGTAGTCGATGCCAAACTGCTCTGCGATCGCCGCCAAGTCCGGGTGATTGCTCATAATTAACGGAATTTCGCCTAAAAACTCGCCCGCTTGATGTCGCCACAGCAAATCGAGCAGGCAGTGATTTTGACGACTGACCCAAATTGCCAGACGAGGAATCGCATCCGAAAACCGGAGTTGCCAGCTTGCGCCCAGCGGTTGAGCGATCGCATTAAAAGCTGGCCCAATTAGATCACGCGGTAGGTTAAACCCGGCTAGCTGCCACTCAATGCGGGTCAAAAACAAGCCAGCAGCTTCGTCCCGGTGCTGATCGGCGTGGGTGATATTGCCGCCATTGGCATAGATGAAATTGGCAATTTTAGCCACCAGTCCTTGCTGGTCAGGGCAAGAAATTAGCAGCGTCGCGGTTGGTGAACCCATAACAATAGCGTATGTTGCTTTACAAGCTAGGTTACTATCCTAAAGCAATCACTTATCTAAAAGGGTGTTTGAAAAGCCAGTGGTTGTAATTTTAGCCACTCATCGATCCCCCCTTAGCTCCCCTTGAAAAGAGGGGAATCGGTTCGGAAGCTCCCCTTTTCAACAGAAATTTAGGCAGCTCTAAACCGTTTTTCTACCGAGCAGATATCTCTTCAAACATCCTTTGAGCCGATGTTTATTGACGATTGAGCCACGGATATTCATTGTAGCCAGACGAATCTACGACTTTTAAATACTTCATGGTTAAGAGATCAACGTCGTTGCCCGCTCCGCCACCAGACTTAAACTCGCGACCCATTCCTCGTTTCTTATAGTGGGCTTTTTCAAAATGATGTTCTTTAGACCAGTGAACATGCAAAACCCATACTTCGTTTAAGCCGACAAAATTATATTCTGTTCCATAATCCTTACTGTAGGGATAATTATTCTCATTGGGTGGCGGCAATTCCAAAGTGACTTTGTCATGAAAAACGAGCGCTTTAAAAAGTTCTCGCCGTTCATAAAATTCTTGGGGAGCTAAATTAGCGTCTTGGCTAAAGTTTGCCGGATCCGGTTCTGGCTTATTTTTATAAACGGCGATCGCCCGTTCGTCATAAATTTTTCTTTGCAAAGCTCTGACGTTGACACCTTTGTTGTGTACTGTCAAAACTTCCTGCAACAGCGTGTCTTTATCTTGAGTATCTGTTTCTTGAGGAGGAACGAGTTGATTAACTTGATCTCGCAGTTCGCTCCATTGGTTGCTCCAATCGTTGCCTTCGTTTAAGCAATCATCTTTTTCGTTTTCAGCCAGAACTTTATTAATATATTTTTGCTCAATTTGTTCAATCTTGAAAGAAAGATCATCTTTCTTTTGACGCAGTTGTTTGAGCTTATTTTCATACTGAGTTTGTTTTTTCTGGCGATTTTTTTCTTGTTTTTCGGCTTCAAGTTTTCTGTTTTCTTCCTTCTTTTTACGGTTTTGCTCGATTTCTTGTTGAGCAATCTGACTTTGCTTATACTTTTCTGCTTGTTTTTTCAAAGCATTTTGCTGCTTTTTCTTTTCGGTCGCTTCCTTTTGCTTTTGCTTTTCTTCTCGCTCTAACTGTTTACTAGCTTTGCCTTGCTGGCGCGAGTTTATAGTGATGGCAAACTGGGCAACATTATCTCTGAGTAACGTTAGCTCATCTTTGTCTGTTTGAGACTTGATGCTTTTGACGGCCTTGGTTAAGCGAGTGTATTCTTTCCTGAGTTTTGCTTCTGGCTCAGTTGGAATATTGGCCGAGCTGATACTAGAAAACTCGTTTTTAATTTCGTCTATCAAATTTTCTAAGTCTTCGGTTTCTTGCTTAATTTCATTTAATTGTTCTTGCGCTGTTTGTGTCCACTGTTGCAACTGCAACAAGACGGCAGCCCGCTTTGAGTAAGGAACAGGCGTTTGCTCAAGCTGTTTGAGATCCTGTTCAATTTGTTGTTTGACCGTATCTTGTTCCGGTAGCTGACTCAGTATTTGGGTAAGCGTTTGTTCCTGGCTCTGGATAGTTTTCCATTCTTGCTCTGCCGTGTTGTCTCGCCACGCACTCAAAGCTCCTTGCCAGCTTTCTGCAGACCACATCCCCTTGGCATAGTCTAAAGCTCGGCTGACGAACGACTGCCCCAGGGGTACGGGCGTCAGCGGCCCTACGGGCTGATTTGGCGTTTTTGGGGTTGAGGCTAAATTTGAACTCAGCGCGGATGGTAGGTGAGGCGTTGTGTCTGGGGCAAATAGAGGAATGTTGTCTGGCTCAAAAGCGAGCAGATTGCTGGCTGGGAGTGAAGTTTGGCGCTGAGAGGCAAGCGGCGCTGTTGGCTGCGACTCGCTGCTAGAGGCTGCCTGCTGACTTTGCTTTGCGACTGGTGGTGTAAAAGCGCGTGCCTGAAGCTGGCTGGAGGCTGATGGGGAAGTGGCTGACTGAGACTTTTGAGTAACGCGCACGCGATCGCCAACCATGCAGACCTCCTAATGAGATGTTTGTTCAGCTTTAGGTCAAACAGCCATCGCTTTTATTGCTTCAATCATCAGCCAAAAACAGCCGCAATGGCTTAAATAGTGGCTAAATTTTGCTGAGACGAGGCTGAGCGATCGCCCACTCTCGACATGTTTAAGCAAACCATCTAGAAAAGACTGAATCGCCTTTAACGTTATCCAACGCTTGAAAAGCCTCTACGTAGGGCTGCAACGCCTTACTGTTTCCGCTCAGGGCGGCGTTCACAGCCTCTACTAAGGGATCGGCCCGATGCTCAACTAGCACTCGGATGTCATTGCGCATAACGTCGAATAAAGGCGGTTTTAGCTTTTCTTCGCCGGAGAGTGCGCCCGTACCTTTGTCTGGATTGAATATAGGCGTATCGGGGATCTCTTCATGGGTTTTGAGACTAGGGATTTGGCCTACTTGATCAACGACTTGGGCGTATTCAGGTATCTTTTGGCAAAAGTAGCGAATAGCTGCTTGCGATAAATCTACGTTTAACATGCCGATGATGGTGTCTAAAGCTGATTTGATATTAGGGGCAGATTTATTACGGCCTGTAGTCGTAATGTTGATGGTGTTGCCGCTAACTTGCTGATTAATTTTGTCCAGAAAAAATTGAATGAACTGCATAATATTATTCACACCCTCTGAACCTGGCAGGATCAATTTTTTGTGCTCTGGTGCTAAGCCCAAGAAGGCAGAAATTGGCAGCGAATGGGTAACATGCTGAGCCAAATTGCCAGGTGCTTTTAGCCGTCCAAACTGTACCGGACTCAAACCCTGGCAAACTTTAGCCAACGCCGCGTGGGGTGTCCAGCCACGAGACTTTAACGCACTAGCAATGGCTGAGAACTCAGGATTGTTAAACTGAGTGATGGGAAAACTGGCGATCGCTTTTCTAATTTCCTCGCCTAAACTTCCTCCCGTTTCGCTAATTCTTTCTTTGCTCAGAGGTTTGGTTCTAAATTCTATTTGACACAGCTTTGTTTTGCTATTGAGATCATCAATAATAAATTCTAAAGCATCTGTAGACGCCAGCGTCACATTGGTGAGAGAATCAACTATATCGAGATAGTTTGGATGTACCTTAAAATTTCCGCCCGGTTCTATCTCAAATCCCAAGCGCGTTTCATTTTCAAAAATTAGCCTTTTCTGCGGTACAGTCTGCCCATAAATCTCAGCAACGGTGATTAAGTCTGTCCACTTTTGTTCTCGCACTGAGTTAGAAACGCTGTTGAGCACGACTTGAATATGTCTGCGTGTATATTGCTTTTGTAGTATTTGCTTTGCTGTTTTGGAATCCTGCTCTAATTCAAACTCAAACGCTTTTAAAATAGTTGCAAATTCCTGATTGGCTATTTTTTCGTCGGTGATTTCTTGCCCGCCGATAGTAATAGTTTTGAAGGGGGTTGTGGGTTCATTCAGTAGCTTTACTTTTTCTAATCGTTCGGCCTGCACGCTCTGAAACGCCTTCAAATCTTCATTCAGCATATCCAGCGTATAGGCAGGGTCTTTAATGTAGTTTTTATAGTCCCAGTCATACATCACGCCGCCTTTGAGAAAGCCACCAGCGGCTTCTGTTTCGATGTATTGCTGCTTAAAGTAGGCATAGAACTCAGCATAGGCTTCGGGCAAAACCGTCTTAACCCGCTGATCAAACGTTTCAAGCGGCATTCGTTGAATGACGGGTGTTTTAGCTGCTGATGCTTGAATGGGGGCTGGGTCGGCTATGGCGGCGATCGCCGGATGGCTAACCGATGGCGGAAAAACGGCAACCTCATTTGGGTTAAAGTGAGAGCGCTGTAGCGTTGTCAGCTTTGGGGCAGGGTGATCAGGCGGAGGTGGAGTGAGGTTTGGCAGGGGTTCGCCAGTGACCCGCCGCTGGAGTGAGAGCTTTTGCGCGTCTAGGTTGGAAGCAAAGGGGCGCGGCTCAAGCTGGCTAGCGGCAGACGGCGGCACCAAGGGTTGACATTTTTTAGCCGATCCCATGCGATCGCGAACCATGCTAAACCTCATGCAAAACAAACGTTTTGGCTCTTGCCCGCTGGCCTCTTCCTCAAGAGCCGCCGCTCCAGAGCGATGTTTTTTAAAAAGCTGCTTCTAGCATATAAGCACCTGCGTTAAGCGCTAGCAGGCTGTTATCAAATTTATTTGAGCAGCCCTTGGGGGCTAGTGGCTGCGCCAGTATTGTCGCTGTAGCCCCTAGCGTTAAGCCACTTCAAGGACAGAAAGCCGCTGACAGAAAAGCTTGCCTTCTGCCCTCAGCCTTTTGACTTGAGTTATACGGCGTCATCCCAATAGGGGCGATCGCCCAAACGAGCCTTCAAAAATTCTGTTAAAAGCTGCACCTTAGTTGAGAGGTGGCGATTGACAGGATACATAACATAGGCTGAGATCTGACGGGGCGGATAATCCATCAAAACTTGGCGCAGAGTACCTTGCTGCAAATCGCCACCGACGAGAAACGTCGGCAATAGGGCAATGCCTAAGCCTTTGAGCGCGGCTTCTCGCAAAACCTCACCATTATTAGAGCAAAGCACGCCCTGCACGGTAACGGTGTGATGGCCGTCAGCGCTGGTCAGCGTCCACTGGTTGCTGGTGGCAAAGTGACCGTAATGCAGACAAGAATGATCCTTTAAGTCGGTGGGCGTTGTGGGAATGCCGTATTTTTCAAAATAGCTAGGGGCAGCGCAGACCACACGATGCGCCACTACCAACTTATGCACAATCAAGCTGGCGGCTTCTGGCGGTTGGGCAATGCGCAGCGTCACGTCAAAGCCTTCTTCAATCGGGTCAATAAAGCGATCGCTGAGGGTTAATTCGATTTGTAAGTCAGGATATTGCAGTAAAAAATCGGTCAGTGCTGGAGCCAGGTGCAGCGTGCCAAACGACATCGGCGCATTAATTCGCAGGCGACCTTTGGGTTCTTGTTGCATCTGAGAAACGGCGAGTTCGGCTTCTTTGAGGTCGGCCAAAATAGCCACACAGCGATCGTAAAAAGCAATGCCCGTTGCGGTTGGCGTTACTTTACGGGTGGTGCGGTGTAAAAGCTGCACCTTGAGATCGTCTTCCAAATGCATGACCAGCTTATTGACCGCCGATCGCGATAAATCCATCTGGCGGGCAGCCGCCGCAAAGCCACCTGACTCAACAACTTGCACAAAGGCTCGCAGACTTTCAAACTTATCCATAGCGCCAAATTGTAGATATTTAAGCGACAATCTGTTGATTAAATTGCTTATTGTTATTTTATAAGATTCAATCCATAATGAAATAGTCTTCGATGGGCGCTACAAACGATTTACCCCGGAGGTAAGACCATGATTAAAATTCGTCCAGCAGGCGATCGCGGAGCCGTTAACTTTGGCTGGCTAGATACCCGTCACACCTTTTCCTTTGGCAACTACTACGATCCCGCCCACATGGGCTTTGCTGCTCTGCGGGTTATCAATGAAGACAAAGTAGAGCCGCAGCGGGGCTTTGGCACTCACGGTCATCGCGACATGGAGATCGTGACCTATGTGCTAGAGGGTGCGCTAGAACACAAGGACAACATTGGCAATGGCTCTATAATCCGTCCCGGAGATGTGCAGCGAATGTCTGCGGGGACGGGTATTTTGCACAGCGAGTTTAACCCTTCTGATACCGAATCTGTGCATCTGCTGCAAATCTGGATTTTGCCTGAAGAAAACGGCATTGCACCCAGCTATGAGCAAATTCACTTTGAACCAGCGGAAATGCAGGGGCAACTCCGTTTAGTCGGGTCGCGAGAGGGTCGCAACGGCTCGGTGACCATTCACCAAGATGTCAACCTCTACGCGGCTTCACTGGGAGGGGGTGCCACCATTAGCCATCGCTTTGAAGGCGATCGCGCTGCTTGGCTGCATGTGGCACGAGGGGCTGTCAACCTCAACGGCCATAACCTCACTGCCGGAGATGGCGCAGCGATCGCCAAAGTCGATACGCTAACCCTACAAGGCCAGTCAGACGACGCCGAAGTGCTGCTGTTTGATATGGCTGCCTAAGCTAAACGCCCGTGTCAAGCCTATGGTGTGGCGCGGGCGGCGCGATCGCCGAATTCAATACAATCTGCAAGGAGGGATACCCTATGAACGAAGCTAGAGTCGCCGACACCAAGCCTGTGATTTTAGAACTGGAACCGGGCGACTACTGGTGGTGTACCTGCGGCAACTCTGCCAACCAACCCTTTTGCGACGGCGCTCACCAAGATACAGGCTTCAAGCCGCTAAAATTTAGTCTGGCAGACAAGCAACAAGTCGCCCTTTGCCAGTGCAAAGCCACGCAAAACCCGCCTCGTTGCGATGGTAGTCACAACAACTTGTAGGCTCGCCAAATGCTATAGCGATCGCTAACCCAAGTTGAGCCGCTTAAATGGCTGAAAGCCCTTTACAGAAAGGTTTTTTAGTCTGCCTTTTTGCCCGCTGTCTTCTGCCGTTAGCGATATTGATCACTGGCTTTGTGTTGTTCCCTTCGCATTGGCAATCCTTCATGGGCTAGATGTTTAGCCGGAGCCAATCGCGCACGCTATCCATGCTTGAGCAAAATCTGTGAGGAGTTTTTATGACCAGTCAGCTATTCGTGATTTACCACAGTGGCTATGGCCACACCCGGCGGCAAGCAGAAGCCGTCTACCAGGGGGCTGCTAGCGTTGAGGGGATTGAGGCCGAATTAATTACAGCAGAAGAGGCGATCGCTCGTTTAGACGACCTTGATCACGCCGACGCCATGATCTTTGGTAGCCCCACCTACATGGGCAGCATGTCTGCTGGCATGAAGCAATTTGTGGAGGCAGCGGCTAAAAAGTGGTTTTCGCTAGCCTGGAAAGACAAAGTTGCCGGAGCCTTTACCAATTCCAGCTCGTTTTCGGGCGACAAGCTCAACACCCTTGTGGGTCTGATGATCAATGCTATGCAACACGGCATGATTTACGTAGGGACTGCCATGCTGCCAGCCGCTTCTAACCCTGACGCCATGAATAGCGTTGAGGGGCCAGGGCCAGATGTAACCAACCGCGTGGGTTCTTTTGTGGGGGCAATGGCGACTAGCTTTCAGGTCGATCCACCGGGGGCACCCCCGCAAGGGGATTTGGCAACTGCCGAAGCCTACGGTAAGCGCGTAGCTGAAATTACGCTTCAGTTTGTGCGCGGACGGGGATAAGGGGTCATGAGTGGGGGGTAGAGGGTGAATAAAGCTTGAACCTCCTGCCCCCTATTTAGGGTTGCGCAACCTTGCACGCATCCCCCTTTACTCACCTTCCCTTAACCATCACGGGCACCTTTTTCTAACAATTCACTGATCTGGTCTTGCCACAGCGGCACTTTATTAACGACCACATCCCAAACCAGGTCGTAGTCTACGCCAAAGTAGGCGTGCAAAAGGCGATCGCTTAAACCAATCAATAGCTGCCAGTCTACCTGGGTGTGGGCTTGGCGATATTCTTTCGGTAGCCGCAGGGTCGCTTCACCAATTACCTCAATGCTGCGGACAAAGGCACGGCGCAGGGTAGCGTCTTGCTTTAAGCTGGCCTGATCTAGCTGAGGACTACTGGCAATCAGGTAAGCCGTTTCATCTAGGATGTGACGCAGATAATCGCTAGTCTGAAATGACATATTCAACTTCGGGGAGAATACGGGGGGCAATATGTGGGCTGAGGGATTTGGCGGTGACGAGTTCTACTTTGCAAAGCAAAATTTCATCGAGCAACAGCGACAGCCGAATAAAATTGTCAAAGGTTTTGCTGGCTGGATCAAATTCAACCAAGACGTCAACATCGCCGTTGGGGCAGTCTTTGTTTTCGACATAAGAGCCAAACAGCCCCAACTTTCTGACGCCTAAAGCATCAAACTCATTGCGATAAAGCAATAAGCGCTCCACAATGTCGTCTTTGGTAACGGTAGCTTTGGCGGGTGGTTTATCCATGCGTAAGGGGTGCGATCGCAGTGATTTATCCCATGCAGATGTACTGTAACAAGCATCACGTTTAAACCGCCAAATCTTTATAGTTTTATAGAACTTTAGAGAGTTGGAAGCAGGCGGCTATCCTCGCTAGGATTTGGACAAGTCGCCTACGTCTCTTAAAGCAATGCCTGAATCAGACAAGTCCGACGCTCAGCCGCTTGCTGATGCCGACGCTGCAAAGCCGTCTGCTTGGAGCGATCGCTTGAGCGAAGCTTGGCAAACCGCCACCGGGCAGTTTAAAAAATTGCTGCCGATTGATCAGTTCAGCCAGAGCCTAACCCAATGGTTTAGCGTCAGTGAGGCTGAGGTGGTTGAAATTTTAGCCACTGTGCGGGCTAAGCTGCCCACCACAGAGGCGCTGCTAATTGGTAAACCTCAGGCGGGCAAAAGCTCCATCGTCCGGGGGCTAACAGGGGTTTCTAACGAAATTATCGGTCAGGGCTTTCGGCCTCATACGCAGCACACCGAGCGTTATGCCTATCCTTCTGCCGATCTACCGTTGCTGATCTTTACCGACACGGTGGGCTTAGGTGATGTTAATCAAAATACGCAAGGCATTATTCAAGAACTGACGGAAGATTTACAACAGCAAACGCCCAACGCCAAAATTTTGATTTTGACGGTAAAAATTAACGACTTTGCCACCGATACGCTGCGGCAGGTAGCGGAGCAGTTGCGGCGTCGCTATCCAGAAATTCCCTGTTTGCTGGCGGTGACTTGTCTGCATGAAATTTATCCGACTCAAGTAGCAGATCATCCTGCCTATCCGCCTAGCTACGAAGATGTGCAACGGGCGTTTATGACGTTGCAAGCTGATTTTGCTCATTTCTGCGATCGCGCTGTGATGATTGATTTCACGCTAGAAGAAGACGATTATCACCCCGTTTTCTATGGGTTAGAAGCATTTCGCAATGTTTTAGCCGATCTGCTGCCCGAAGCCGAAGCCCAGGCTATTTACCAGCTTTTAGAAAAAGGCAACGCTGGAGAGCAACTGGGCAACCTGTACCGAGACGTGGGGCGACGCTATATTCTGGCTTTTTGCATTGCTTCGGCTACCCTGGCGGCAGTGCCGTTACCGTTCGCCACCATGCCTGTTTTAACGGCGTTGCAAGTGTCAATGGTGGGGGTGTTGGGTCAGTTGTATGGCCAAAAGCTGACGCCTTCTCAAGCGGGCGGCGTTGTCAGCGCGATCGCGGGGGGCTTTTTGGCACAGGCGATCGGGCGCGAGTTGATTAAGTTTATTCCGGGGTTTGGCAGCGTAATTGCAGCTTCTTGGGCGGCGGCTTATACCTGGGCTTTGGGCGAAGGAGCGTGTGTCTATTTTGGTGATTTGATGGGAGGCAAAAAGCCTAACCCTGAAGAAATTCAGGCGGCGATGAAAACCGCTTTTGAAGAAGCTAAAGAACGCTTCAAGCGTATTAACCGCTAGCGATCTCGCTTCAGCAGACGCTTGCGGGGATGGGGAGATAGGGAGAAAGGGGGATGGGGAGATGGGGGGGAAGTATTGCTAATCAGGCTCTCCGCGTCCCCGCGTCTCCGTGTCTTCTCCTCTCCGCGTCTCCGCGTCCTCTCCTCCTCTCCGCGTCCCCGCGTCCCCACGTCCCCGCGTCCTCTTCTCTCCTCCCCTCTTCCTCCCCCTCTCCGTCCTATTCCTCTACGCTAGCCGCACTAGCTTGACCAATAGAGCCATAATTTCTCCAGGTTCGGGGGTGAGGATGACGCGGCCTGCGGGAATTTCAATCGGGTGTGTCCAGCGGAAGGTTTCGGCGTAGTGGGCTTGGTGGAGCTGGTGAATGGTGCGCTTGACTAAAGCCGGAGAGCCGATGAGGATATGGCGAATGGGTTCGCGATCGGGGCTGGGGTCGGCGGTTGGTGCGGTGAGTGGGGTTGGGCTGAGGTCAGATGGTTGAAACATAGTCTTTCTGTTTTTGGGTAGGGTGAAGTGCCCACTGCGATCGCCTAAACACGCAAAGCCGCATTTAGAGCCACGCAATGGGCGAGTGAACCCAAAAACTAGCCGCCCCATACCAGCGCAAAGCGAGTCAGGGCGGCTAGAGAACTGTTAAAATTCACCTCAGCCTGCCGACTGGTTACCTCAGTCTGGTGGGTTAGCGGTTCGGAGTTGTTCCACCAACTTCGAGCCGTGCTGCTAGTTTTCGGGACGGGTCATGCAGCCGCCGTAGAAGCACGTATGCTGCATTAGATGAAACGCTACCTTATTTGGGCGATCGCGTCAACTA
>NZ_JBQLZL010000082.1:0-4272 GCF_052168255.1 Almyronema sp.
GAGTACACGGCAAAACCTCCAGGAATAAAACCCTTGTACTAAAAATCCTTACCCCAATTTTACCCCAATAATTACCCCAACCTGTTCTAAAAACACCCAAAAAATGAGCGAACCTCAAGTCAAGCCCTGAAAAGAGAAAGCCCCAAAACCTTTGACTTCAGGGCTTTTCGCTTGATTTACTTGAATGCCAGGAGGCGGACTTGAACCGCCGACACGAGGATTTTCAGTCCTCTGCTCTACCGACTGAGCTATCCCGGCTGGGGATCGCTTGAGGCTTGCTCCAGCGCTTAAATAACTTAGCAAACTTTTGGAATGCTTAGCAAGCAAATTTTCGAGAGAATTTTTGGGATAGGTGCGATCGCTCAATTCCCCTGGCCATCGCACCTCGCCTTCGCCGATTAGGGGCAAACCTCATTCGCGGGGCGCAGGCGAGCTAACTTTAGCAAAAATTCTCCTTCGCCCTGACCTGCATAAGAGCGTACCCGCACTGTATAGGTACCGGGTTCTGTAATGCGGGCAAACAGCAGCGAGTTAGTTGTCCCGTCGGGGCCGTCATCGTTTTCGCCAATCGTGGCACCATCAGGAGACATCAGGGAAACCAGCGTATCAAACTCATTAGAGGTGACGTCGATCGCAACCTGGTCGCCTGCTTTTAGCTCAATGGTGTAGTCTCTGGCAAAGCCGCCAAAACCCGTAGGAATATCTTGGCTAGAGAGACTATCGGTAATCTCTTGATTGTCCGGCAGGGGAACAGGTGAATAAATTTGGCTTTGGGCGTTCACTCGGCTTGCCATTACCCCAATCGTCAGCAGAGTGGCAGGAATCAGCAGGGTGCTTTTTAATGCTTGCGTCAGCAATTTCATGGTGAAACTTTATGGTTTGCAGAATTGGAAAGAGTTAGCTAAGCATAGCTGTGCCATTATGGCCTAAATTTTCGTTATTACCGCAATAAACCCTGCCGGAGTTTTAAATCTCGCCAGCGAGAGGGGTTGCTGGCGAGAATTCTAAGGCGTGGGGGGGTGATAGTAGTCGCTGGCCTGGGCGTTTTGGCCGCCGTCTGGATTAATACAGCCAGGTTTTTGATTGTACTGACAAACTCTGGCCCAGAGCTTAGCGCGATCGCCCGGTGGGCCAACTGAAAACAAAACGCGATCGCCCCCAATGACACCTACCAAAATTTTGACGCCACAGATGGGGCAGGTTTTTGTTTCTGGCATAGACTTTGGTTAAATCTCCTCAGTTCGCCACAATAGATGGTCATTATAGAGGGCGGCAGAACCCTGCTTGATGGCTTCGCAAAAATGCTTAGCAACCTCAGCAAAAGCAGGGACACCAGCCGGGTATTTGCCGGATGCCCCCTCCACCTCAGAAGATAGGGCTATGTAAGTTCATTTGAAGGTTATGTCTGACGAAACTGCCCCTCAAGTCCCTCAGCCTGACTCGGATGAAAGCCCAGATACAAATATCCCTGCGGCGGATGTGCCCGCTGACGCACCTACAGAGGTTTCAGCCTCAGAAACCTCACTGGCAGCCTCTGAAGCAACTCCCGAAAAAGCCCCAGCACCAGTCGCAGCGATCGCCTCTCATACAACTCCTCAAAGCCGCTGGCAGCAAGCTAAAACTTGGGGAAAAGGTTTGCTGGCGTTGGTGCGATCGCGTTTGCCAGCGGCGTGGCAGCCTCGGCTCAGCGATGGGGTTTTAAGCGCCATTTTGCTGGGCTTGGGAGCGTTTATCGTGATTTTGGTTGCTTCGTTGCCATCGCCGCCTGCTGCTGTATCAACCAGCCAGCCTTTAGTCAAACTACCCTCGCCCGTCACTGAGGTCGTTGAAGCTCCCAAAGCGACGCTAGAACTGCCGCCAGAACAAGACTTAATTACCCAAATTCAAGACCAGGTAGCGGGGATGAGTGAGCAATATACAGCAGGGCTGGTGCAGTCGGTGCAGGCAGATTTCCGTCGAAGTGAACTGACAGTAAATTTAGGCTCACAATGGTATCAACTCAGCCGCGATCGCCAGGATCAAGTCGCCAACGGTATTCTTGAAGCCGTTCAGCCGTTGGCTTTTGAGCGACTCCGCCTGATAGATGAAGGCGATCAACTTCTGGCTCGTAGCCCGGTTGTTGGCACTCAGATGGTAATTTTGCAACGCCAAGCGCAAAGCTTGGTGCCTGAGAAGGTTTCTGCAGGTGGATAAGGTCCGGGCTAAGTTCGGGGTATGGATATGGCTAAAGGCAGAAGACAGCAGGCTGAAGACTGAAGGAAAGCTTTTCTGTCAGCGGCTTACAGCCGTTGAAGGGTTTCAACACTTGTGACTACAGCTACGGCTTAATGGGAGCAAGAAAGCGAAGAAACAGAATGTTAAAAATACTGGCACGCCTAAGTTTCATTTCTAAGATGGGTGAAAAACCTGCTGCTAGCTGAGCTTTAAGCTGATATGAGCAAACGCTTTGCCCTCGGTCATGCCTGTGTCATTGGTGTGGGGGGAGATTTGCCGAATACTGTAAGTGACGCGATCGCCCTGGCAAATATTCTCAAAGATCCAGAGCGCTGCGCCTACCCACCGGAACAAGTTCATACCTTGACCCAGCAGCAGGCAAGGCGAGCAGATATTCTGGAAACCTTAGATCAGCTAGCTCAGGCAACTACGACCGACTCGATGGTCATTATTTATTTCTCTGGGCATGGCTATCAGGTTGCCACTGCCATGGGAGAAGCTTACTATTTAATGCCTTTTGGCTATGAGCCAAGCAAGCTCTACAAAACGGCGATTAGCGGACTGGAACTGACGGCTAAGCTCCGGGCAATTCCGGCGAAGAAGCTGCTGCTATTGCTGGATTGCTGCCATGTGGGTGGCTTGGGGGAGGCGGCTGACTTGCAGTATGAGGTGGAAAAAGCCCCCTTGCCTCCAGAGGCGCAAACGCTTTTTGCTCAGGGACAGGGGCGAGTCATCATCGCGTCGTCTCAGGCAAATGAGCTGTCGCTGGCGGGTCGGCCTTATAGCGCTTTTACTTTAGCTTTGATTGAAGCGCTGGCTGGGCAAGGAGCCTCGAAGCTAGACGGCTACGTGCGGGTGGCAGATTTAGCCCTCTATGCCCGTGAGGTCGTGCCGCGTCGGACGGGCGATCGCCAACATCCGATTTTGAACTTTGATCAGGCAGATAATTTTAAGCTGGCCTACTATGCAGGCGGTGAGGCTGAACCTAAGGCGTTACCGTTTACCGCCGAACCAGAGATTGAGTCAGAACCGGGCGAGTTTAACCGTCAGGTAATACAGAACACGCCTGTTGAAGCAGCGGGCGATCGCTCGGTGGCAATTGGTGGAGATGCCCAAGGAAGTATCCTCATTACGGGAGATGGCAACACCGTTGGCAATCACAACACAGTGCAGCGGGTGACGCAACAGGGTAAATATAATCTCAATTTTGGCGCTGCAACGGGTTTACAAATTGGCGATACGTATCACGGTTCTCGGTCTTCTGGCGGGAGTGATAAGGATACTTATAAAGCGCAACCGGAAAGGCTAAAGCGATCGTCGCCTTCCACTGACAGCGCTAGTCAAAAAGAAGTGTTTATTTCCTATGCTTGGGGTGGCAAAAGTGAGGAAATGGCGAATCAAATTGAACAGGCGCTGGCGGCTGAAGAAATTTCGCTGATTCGTGATAAGAATTACTTGGATTTTAAGGGTCGTATTAAAGCGTTTATGGAGCGAATTGGGCGCGGTAAGTGTGTAGTGCTGGTGATTAGCGAGAAGTATCTCAAATCTGAGAATTGCATGTTTGAGCTGCTGCAAATTGCCAAGAATGAGCAGTTTTATGAGCGCATTTTTCCAGTAGTGCTGGAGGATGCCAGAATTTATAAACCAATCGATCGAATTCAATATGTGCAGTATTGGGAACAAGAGATTCAGGCGCTAGATCAGCAGATTCGCAGCGTTTCTTCAGCTAATTTGGAGGGCTTTCGGGAAGATATTGATCTCTACAATGAGATTCGTCAGCATTTGCCGAGGTTAACAAATATCCTCAAGGATATGAATTCGCTCACGGCTCAGATTCATAGTGAGTCTGGTTTTGCTGAGCTGATTGAGGCAATTCAGCAAAAGCTGGAAGAATAGTATTCTTCCAGCTTCTTTCTCCATAATTTGGCGACTAAAATAAAAAATATGCAGAACATCTGAACTTATGTCAAACAGCCTTCATGAAGCAATTGAGCGTGTAAAAGCTGGAGGTTCAAAGCAGGCAGATATTCAAGCGATCGCGGCAGCGGTGCAATCAGG
>NZ_JBQLZL010000083.1:0-3474 GCF_052168255.1 Almyronema sp.
GGGGGAGAGGGGGAGAGGGGAGAAGGGGAGAAAGGGGGAAGGGGGGCGATAAATAAAGCTACAGATCTGGACTGACAATTGATCTCCGTTGCCCCGCCTGCTACGCTGTCTCATTCCGGTACTGCTTCGCCTAGCCGCCAAGCCTGAACTTGTTCATGAGCCTGGGTTTCATCAGCTTCCATAAACAGGTTGCCAATATCAAACAAAAGCTGGGTCGTGCCGTCGTAGCCCACGGTGCAACGACGGCCATTGCCAAGCCGATCAAAGACCGGGAAGCCAAGGCGATAGAGGGGAATGCCCAACTGTTGCGACACAGACTTGGCTTTAGAGTTGGCAATTAATAAGTCGGCTCCCTGAGCTAAATCGGCAAAGTCTTCTAAATCGCCAATGGTGACCGAGTCAATGGGCAGATGCTTGAGCAGCTTGGATTTGGTGGTGGTAACAGCCGCATGAACACTTGCCCCGGTTGTCGTCAGCCACCAGGCAATGCTGTAGAGTAAGTCGGGTTCAAGCGCTAAAGCCACCCGCTTACGGCCAAAAAAGAAATGGGTGTCGAGCAGGGCATCTTGCAACTGGCTGCGCTGATGGCAATATTTGGGCGGTACTGATTTTCCACTTAGCTCAGAGAGCTTGTGCAAAAATTGATCGACCGCTTCCAAACCAGTGAGGCTATCAAACACCTCAAACTCGGTGCCAAAGCGCTGTTGCAAGATTTCAGCAGCCAGCTTCATGCTAGAGCCGATCGCCAGCGTGAATGAAGAATAGCCCAAAGCTTTGAGCTGGCTGAGCGACGTTCCTCCCGTCGTCAAGCCAGAGTAGCCCTCAGCCAAGTGACCATCGAGCGAAGCGGACAAGTCTGGCACCATAACAGGGTTAAGGCCAAAGGCAGAAACCATATCTTTAATGGCTTGGACATCGCCAGGAGAAAGGGCAGATCCGGCTAAAACCGTTACCTGCGAAGGCATTCCCGGCATGGCATAGGCATAAAACGGGTCAGCGTAGGTATCGCTGTGCTGGCGTACCTCATCCCAGCCACTTTCGGGAATATCGCGCACGATCGCTTCGACGGCTGCTGCATAGCCATCTTGCAAAGCGCCCTTAAAGTCAGGGGTTGAAGCAAAGGCGATCGCCAAAGTAGACAGTTCTGGGTGGCGCTGGCGCAAGTCTTTCAAAATGCCTTGCATATCGTCACCCCGCGTTTCGGTCAGCCCCGTTGTGCATAGGCCAATAATTTCTGGCTGAGCCTTTTCCAGCAGCGTCAAAATCGCTGTTTCGACATTCTCTTCACCCCCCAGAATGGTCGTCACCTCACTCATCGCCGTCGTCGAAAGCGGAATCGCCTCGCGGAAATGTCGTACCAGCATCACCTTGGCAAAAGCCGTACAACCCTGAGAGCCATGAAACAGCGGCATCACCCCTTTAAGACCGAGAAAAGCCAGCGCCGCCCCCAAAGGTTGGCTATGCTTCAGCGGATTAACAGCAACCGATTTTTTACGCGAAACGATCTTGGTAGAGGGGGAGAGGGGAGAGGGGGGAAGGTAGGGAAGGGGAGAGGATGGGGAAGATGTAGGAGATGGAACAGCAGCACCAGCCGAAATTACACCTTCCCGACCTTCCTTATCTCCCCCATCTCCCCCATCTCCCCCTCCCCGCGTCCCCGCGTCCCCACCCTCCTCCCACGGAGCCACCAGCCGTACCTGCTGCCAGATCGGGCTATGCAGCGCTTCGTCTAGCTCTTTAGCCATCTCAATCATGCCGACGTAGCCAGCGTAGGGATGGTGGCGTTCCTGGTTGATATCGAGGAAGGGGATGCGGGCTTTGAGGGCGGTGTATTGGTTGCGTCCCCCGGCGATCAGCATGTCGGCTTGGGTTTTGGCGATCACTTTGAGCAGTTCTTGGGCGTTGCCTTTTTGCAGCATGATGCCGTCTTGACCGAGCAGATTTTTGATCCGGGCTTTGTCTTCTTCGGTGCTTTTTTTGGTGCTGGTGGCGACGACTTCCATACCCAGATCTTTCGCCGCCGAAATAATTGACCAGCTCTTGACGCCGCCTGTGTAAAGGACGACGCGTTTGCCCTGCAACCGCTGCCGATAGGGCATTAGCGCCGTATCGAGCTGGGCGGTTTCTGCTTGAATCAGAGTTTCAACCCGGCTTTGTAAATCGGCATCGCCTAGCTGAGCGGCAATGTCTCTTAGCAAGCGGTTGATGTCTTCAACGCCGTAAATCGACTCTTCAATGTAAGGAATGCCGTAGCGCTCTTGCATCTTGTGCGCCATGTTGATGAGCGCCTTGGAACAAATCATGACGTTGAGCTTCGCTCGGTGGGCGCAGGCAACTTCACGGTAGCGAGCATCGCCAGTAATTTTGGCTAAAACCCGGATGCCGAGCTTTTCTAGCAGCGGCAAAACGCCCCAAAGTTCACCCGCAATGTTGTATTCGCCAATTAGGTTAATGTCGTAGGGGGTGGTGTATTCGGGTTCTTGGGTGCCGACGACATGTTCCAGCAGCGATTCGCCACCAATGCGGTTACCCAAGTTCTTACTGCCGACAAAGCCGGGAGCGTTGACCGGAACAACTGGCAGGCCAAACTTTTCGCTGGCGGCTTGGCAGACGGCATCTAGATCATCGCCAATCAGGGCGGTGACGCAGGTAAGGTAAACAAAGATGGCAGCAGGGCTGTAGCGTTCTTTAACCTCGTGGATCGCTTTGTAGAGCTTCTTTTCACCGCCGAAAATGATGTCATTTTCGCTCAGGTCGGTGGTAAAGCCCATTTTGTAAATCATTGGCCCAGAGGAAAGACTGCCCCGACTGCCCCAGGAGTTACCTGAACAAGCAATCGGGCCATGCACCAGGTGGGCAACATCGGTAATCGGCACCAGGGCAATGCTGGCACCATCGAAGGCACATCCCCCTTGAGCGGCACCGGGCTGAGCTTGTTGCTGGCAGGCTTTGTTTTTGCCTTTGCTGTCTTTTTTGTGATTGTGCTCACAACCGGGCTGGGTCAGGAGTTCGTTAATTTTGCCAGAGGTCATTTTCATGGCGATCTGCAGATGAGGGGATGGAGGCGCAGGTGGACAAAGGCGATCGCTGAGAGAAACAGGCTACTCAGCCGATTAGTCGCAGGTGGAAATAAGCTTTACCACTCTACTTGCTGAATCAGAGGCGATCGCTCTTCAGCCAGTTCTAGTTCTCGGCTGAGGCAACCGACGACATAGTTAGTTTCAAGAAAATGGACGGAGTAGATATAAGCCCGTTGCAAATAGGTGCCAATGCCGACGATGTAGCCGATGTCGCCTTTCTTAGCCAGATGAAAGCCAATGTCTTTACCCGGAAAGGTACCGTCGTTGCGAATCAGCTTGCGGACTCGGACACGCTGGCCCATATCAAAAACGGGGGGGGAATCGAGTTCGACTTCTTCAGAGAGTTTCATGGGGATGAGGGGTGGGGTGGGGTGGAGGGGTGGGGGAGATAGGG
>NZ_JBQLZL010000084.1:0-12538 GCF_052168255.1 Almyronema sp.
ACACCATCTTACTTATGCCAGCGGGAAATCGCAGGTACTCGAGAAAGATCGCAGCGATCTTTGTAGCAGCGGGCAATATCTCGTACCTCTTCTAACAGTCCTGTCTCGAAGGTAGTGGGATTTAAACCCATCGCCAGAAAACAACGATTTGAAACCGTAAATTCGTTTTTGTCAGGTTCACGACGAAGGTTAGGTAAATATTCGATCGTGGCTCCTGTCAGACTGGCTACCTTGTTGGCCAGCGCCTTGACACTACAGGTTTGAGTCACCTGATTGAAAATCTGTACTCTATCGCCAGCCTGGGGTGGATGTTTGATGGCTAATTCAATACAACGGACAGTATCTTGAATATGAATAAAAGCTCTGGTTTGCTCCCCAGTGCCGTAAACGGTAAGCGGATAGCCAATAGCAGCTTGCAGTAAAAAACGGTTAAGTACTGTACCGTAAATACCATCGTAATCAAACCGATTGATTAAACGTTCATCTTGTCTGGTTTCGGCTGTTTGAGTGCCCCAAACAATGCCTTGATGAAGGTCTGTAATGCGCAAGCCGTTGTTTTTATTGTAATAAAAGAAAAATATTTGATCCTGAGACTTGGTCATGTGGTAAATGCTGTCAGGATTTACCGGATACAGAATATCTTTGCTAATGGTTTTTCCTGACTTTGAATTGATATTAACCGACAAATAGCCTTCAGGAATTTCCATCTCTACAGTCTGATAGCCATAAACGCCAATGGAACCTAAATGGAGTAAATGAATATCCAATCCAGACTCGACAATGGCACACAAAACATTGTGAGTTGCTGTTAGATTGTTGTCTACCGTATATCGTTTGGTTTGCTCTGTGAGCATAGAATAAGGAGCCGATCGCTGCTCGGCAAAATGCACAATTGCCGCTGGCTTAAATTCATTAATCAGCGATAGAAAGCGCTGATAGTCTTTAGCAATATCAACGTTGTAAAAAGCAATTTGTTGACCCGAACAGGCATACCAAGTCTGAAGGCGGGTAGAAATAGAGGCTATTGGCGTAAGCGAATTGACCTGTAAATCTATATCTATTTTGCGGCGCGATAAATTGTCAATAATAATAACTTCATAGCCAAGGTTGGCAAGATGAAGGGAAGTAGGCCATCCACAAAAACCGTCACCTCCTAGCACAAAAATTCTGTTCGTCATTGCAAGAAAGCTTTAATCCGCCGCGAGTGTAAGATACAGGATGTTGCCGCTGCTATCAACTTGTAAGAATAGCGTTTCTAGATGGCATGATTGACCAAAACTCAAATAGCTAAAGAGCTTTTGAGGGCAAAAAATATCCGTTTGCCAGTGGTATTTTTGAGGCTGATAAATAAAACGGCTATTGTTAAAATTAAAAGTTAGATAAGTTTTGTTGAATTGAAACATCAGACAAGATATATCTTGAATCAAATTTCTTTTGGTTTTAATCAAGATGAAACCATCAGCCAAGCTTTTAGCAGCAGCCTCTTATTCTTTTATAGAGGCTTGCGGATTGTAGGTAGAATTTAACAGCGTAATATATTCTTCAATATCTGGATTGCATGTGCCGTAGTAGGCAGTTTGCAAAGTTCTTGCTTGTTGCCAAAGCCAAAGCCAATGACGCGCAGGGATACCAGAAAAATTAACTTGCTTATTCATAAAGGGTAGGTTTGGATTCTTTTTTTCTTTGATGTAGCGAGTAATAGAACGTAGCAATTCGGGACTGTTTCCTAAAAAACTATAGATTGGAAATAAAGGCAAATTTGCATATTTTCCCCAGAATCCTTTGGTGACCCGATTGCTCAATAGGTCTGTATATTGGCTAATCAACTGTGTTGGATGAACTAAGGAACTCTCGCTGTTAATGGTTTCTAATTGATAGCTTTTAGCTTGTGACTGAATATATAAGAAAGTATCGTAAATAATGAGTTTGCCAGCTACAAACTTAACTTTGTTAAACGCATCAAATGGTTGAAATTCTCGACGTAACTTCTTAATGTCAACCAGCATCTCAAACGTTCTTACCAAACCATCTTGAACCGTAAAGTCTTGATTGACGTAGTGCTGTATACCCTGAAACATAGAATTTCCTGTTTGCATAGGCGCGTACAGCGTTTCAAAAAGGTCAGGATCTGTCGGCATAGCATCTAGGTCATGCAGCAAAACATATTGAGTTTCTGCCGCAGCTATTCCCTTGCTCCAAGAAAGCCAAGCATAAATCCAGCCCCATGAAAAAAACCTGGCTACTGCGGCTTGTTTAGGGCTATAGCCCAGGATTTGAACAGGTAGATTTTTAGCGGCCTCAAGAATAGCTTCTTTGTCTGAAATTTTTGACGCTTCAACATCAAAAACAAGGATGAGGCGATACATATTGGGTAGCTTCATTCTAGAGATGAAAGCTACATTTGCGATCGCGATCGCAGGCATGTTGTTCATGCAGCCAATTACGACGCTATATCCAGGCTGAGGATTTGCTAAAGGCTCCCATTGAACTAAACCGGGCAAACTCAAATTCATTGGCAGATATTTGAGCCAAGCTTTCAAAAACTTTAAGTAGTTCATAACACTTGAGAGATAATTCACACAGGCAATGCTAATTTCTTGAGAAATTGAGATCTACTAGCCCCGCAAAATATTTCTGGATTTAAACCACTGCCAGCCCAAAATCAAGCCACTGGCTACAGCGCCTAAAAGGCCAGAAGGTTCAGGAACCCGATTAACCTGAGGGACATAGCCGGGTGAACCTACGTCGTTGGCACCGTAGGGGCCTGGGTGTTCGCCAATGGGGCCAACTTTGTTAGAGGCGACGGCATAAGCCCCATCCACACCCGGAACGCTGAGCGACCAGTTGCTGCCATCCGTAGGGTCTAAAGCAAGATCTTTCAAGTAGATTGAAGAACTATCGTTAGGCGACGGAAAGGAAGAATCAACTGTTGCAGTAGCCCTTTCAAAACTGAAGTCTAAGTATGCTTTGGTAAAGTCTAGAGTTTCATCCCAACTGGCAACCGACCACAGGCCAAATCTCATTTTCTGACCGCGAAAATAAAATTCGCAGTAAGGGGAGTGCCCTAACCCGCAACCTGGGAAAAAAACAGGAATAAAATTGATATTTCGAGTTTTGTCTGCATCCCACAAGCTAGGAAGCGGCTGTAGGCTTTTGTCTCCCCAGTCATTTTCAGGATCTCTGACGACACTGCCGTACAGTATGGCTGTCGATCGCGCACCTATTAAACTACCTTTTGGAATGAAACCTGCGCCTTCTCTAATGAACCCGCTTTGATTGGCAAAAACGTAATTAGACAAGTCAACATCATATTCATTTGGGTTGTATAGCTCGATCCAGTTATAGTCACCATTCCAATCGCTGTTGGGGTCATACATAATTTCGGTGGGAATCAAGCTTGCTGCTTGAGCATGACTGCCAAAAGTAAAGCAGCCATACCCTACAAAAGGTAAAATGCCGTACACACAAGGATGGATTAGATGAAAAATTTTCATGATTACTTTGAATTTAGCTCTTAGTAAAAAGGAGGTTTTGGCTCACTTTCTCTTTGGAGATTTTGCAAAAAAAACTAACAGAATTCCTAAGGGTTTTTCGAGCCAAAAATTAACAGATAAGCAAATAAATGGAATTTTTAGGATTGACGCGATCGCCTTTTGAGATACGCCAACCGCAGGATATCAACGCTGCAAGCTAAACTTCCGGTATCCATTGATTGACGTTTATATGAGTTGGCTAAATATCTATCTAATGACCCATGTTGCTCAAAAGCATTTAGGGTAAAGCTAACGGCATTTTTGACTACAAACTGAGGCATAGGGGCGTAATTGCTTCCTGAACACCTACAGATATAGCCAAATTAATACGGATTTCACGGAATGTTTTTAAAGAATCTGTAAAGAGGGGCTGAGCATGAAGCAACTGCGCAGTTGCGCCAGCGTCAATTGCTTACATCAAAAACACCCCCCTTTAGACACAAACCGATCTGTTGTTGGGAGAAAAAGCTGATATTGCCAAAGGCAGGCAGAAGGTTAAGGGCAGAAGCAAAGCTTTTCTATCAGCAGCTTTCATTGACCCCAGTATCCCTAGCTTAAAAGCCATAGTGAACGGCCAGGAAGGTAAAAAAAATGGCATAAGCTGCTTACAGTGCTTACGCCATTTTTGAAAATATTCTGACCTTAAAAAGGAAGAATCACCCACAATCACATCTACTTTTAGCGCTAAGCAAGCCGCTTACGTGGGTAAATCCAGATTTGCCGAAGGGTCACCACCAGCGGAGCTGCCAGCGCGATCGCTCCGGCATTTGCAAATCATCAGCCGCAGGCCACTCAACGGGTTTATAAGTGCCAAAAACGTGATCCCACCAATCTACGGCAAGGCCAAAGTTGTGGTGCCACATGCCGTATTTGTGGTGTACATAATGGACAGGCATTTTCATCCAAAAACATTTGCGTGGATTTTCGTGCTGTAGCTGATGGGCATAGGCCGAAAAAGCGGCATAAAAAAGCGCGCCCAAAAACCAGCCAAACCCCGCCTCTAACGAAAAAAAGAAAGGAACAATCATCACTACCAGGCTGCCGCGCACGTAGTCGCGAAATTCCCACAAAACGCCCTGGCCTTCATTGCGACGATGGTGATCTCGGTGGCGCTCACCAATACGTGCCGATGCATGCATTAAACGGTGTAGCCAGTATTCCACCAAACTAGCCAATACAAAGGCCACCACAAAGCAAACAGCCGCAATCATCCAACTTCTCCTCGCAACCAAAACACCACTGCTTCATTATTTTGTAGCAAAAATTCATAAAGCGCCAGAAACCAGAAAGGTGGTTTTTGACGCTTTACTTGCTGATCGCTAAGACACTGGCTTGCTAGCCGCAGCAGCGCTAACTTTGTACAGCCATGGGGCGGCTACCTACTGATTGGCGATCGATTACCTGATCAATCAATCCATACTCAACTGCTTCTGCTGGCGACATAAAGAAGTCACGCTCTGTATCTTCAGCAATGCGATCAAGAGGTTGGCCAGTGTGGTCTGCGATCGCGTGATTGAGCAAATCCTTGAGATGGAGAATTTCTTTGGCCTGAATTTCAATGTCTGTGGCTTGCCCTTGGGCACCCCCTAGGGGCTGGTGAATCATAATCCGAGCGTTGGGTAAGCTCATGCGTTTGCCTTTTTTACCCGCACTGAGTAAAAAGGCACCCATACTAGCCGCTAAGCCTACGCAAATTGTGCAAACGTCGGGACGGATGTGGTTTATGGTGTCAAAAATGCCCAAACCAGCATAGACAGAGCCACCAGGAGAATTGATGTAGAGGTAGATATCTTTCTCCGGGTCTTCGGCTTCTAGAAACAACATCTGAGCCACAATCAGGTTGGCAGACTCCGATGTCACCTCTTGCCCTAGAAAAACGATACGTTCACGCAAGAGTCGAGAGTAAATGTCGAACGCTCTTTCGCCGCGACCCGATTGCTCAATAACGGTTGGAATCATGGAGTCTACTTCATCACACTGCATTTATCTGATTCTACCGACTGTCAAGGCAGTTATGGCGGGGTGGATAACCGACTTTGGTGGGAGAGGGAGTGGGAGGGGGAGATGGGGGATGGGGGAGGTGGGGAGTAGGAGATGGGGGAGGTGGGGGTGGTTTATTCTAGCGGGTGGAGTTTGATCAGCGATCGCTAGGGAGGTTAAAAATGCACGTTTTTTTAGCGGGGGCTAGCCGGGGGGTGGGGCGTGAAATTGCTAAGCTGCTTTTGCAGAAGGGTCATCTGGTGACGGCTTTGCTGCGGAGTGAGGCGGCTAAACCTGAGCTAGCGGCGATGGGGGTAGGGGTTGTTGGGGGGGATGCTCTGGATCCAGCAGCCGTCGATCGAGCGATGCTCGCTAGTCAGCCCCTTCAAGCGGTCGTTAGCACCATAGGCGGACTGCCGCAGGATGGCACAGGCGATCGCGCTGATTATTGGGGCAATAAGCATTTGATGGATGCGGCTGTGAAGGCTGGGGTGCCTCGATTTATCTTGATCTCGTCAATTGGGGCGGGCAAAAGTGAGGTGGCGCTACCGCCTAGAGCCAAAGCGGTGCTTGGCTCGGTTTTGGTCGAAAAAGAAAAGGCTGAGCAGTATTTACTCACGAGTGGCCTTACCTACACAATTATTCGCCCTGGCGGATTGAAGTCTGAGCCTGCCACTGGCAGCGGCGTTTTAACTGCGGACTACCGGATTTCTGGCTGGATTCATCGATCTGATGTGGCTCAACTGGTTTACGACTGTCTTTTGTCAGACAAATCAGCTAATCAAGTGCTGTCTGCGGTCGATGCTCAGGTTGTTAATGATGACGCTGAGTTTGAAGTTTTCAAGCTGAGTTAAAGGGTTTGAGCCAGCCTTGCTTGAACCCCAGGTCTAAAATCAGTCCGGCGATCGCAAACAAAATCAGGCTCTCGATGGCGGCTGCGAAAAACGGCCAAAAGCTTTGCGCCACGGCTGAACCAACGTCAACTTGAGCCAGCCCCCGCACCAGCCCAAAAGCGCTGATCACCCCGGTTTTAAGTTGAGGATTAGTGTCTGTGCGTACTGCGTAGCGATAGGTGACGCCAAACAAAAAACCAGAAATTCCTGCAATTAAGCTACTGACTAAAAACGTCAAGCCGCTGAGTCCGCTAAGGTCAAAGTCAAGGGCGGCGACCCAGCCTACCGCGATCGCCCGCTGCCCTAGCCACAGTGCTAGACCTGTCAATAGGGCAGACATTCCGGCGATCGCCCCAACTTTGAGAGACTGCCATCGTTCCTGGGGGGTAAAAGCTGAAGTCATGAAACCAGTGCAGGGATGACCTGAAGAGAAATGCGATAAATCCAGTCTGACTTTACCGTATGATGGAAAACGACGTTATTTAAGCCTGCTGTCTGCATTCTATGGACATCTTGTCGCTCGGTTGGGTTTCTCTATTAGTGGTTTTTACTTTTTCAATCTCAATGGTAGTTTGGGGACGTAACGGCTTTTAGGCTAACTGCGTAATGGAAACGAGTGTGGGGTTTCATCCCCAAATCTATAGCATCCTGGCGATCGCGGCGGCTTTGCTGCTAGTGCTCGTCACTGGCGGAGTTGCCTATCTCACAGCAGCAGAATGGCGCGATCGCCGTCGTCGCAACCAGGAACAGCAATCCTCGCGACGCCGTAAATAGCTTTATAGCCAAAGGCAGAAGGCAGCTAAAGGCAGAAAGCAAAAAACAGAATGAACGGTTTTCTGTCAGTGGCTTTCAGCGATTCAAGTGTCTTAGCCTTGATGGCTACAGCTATATACCGCTATGTAAAATTGACAAATTTTTTGACGGGGCGTTGCGGTTAACCCAAACGCCCTATTTTATTGATTTGACGCTTTCACCTGCCAGACAGCAAGCTTTTTGGGCGCTTCGAGCCGTACATCGAGGCGCATTTGCCGATGTTGCTATTGATCAAGCGCAGCGGCAAAGCGATCTCTCTAGCAGCGATCGCGCTTTGCTGAGCGAGCTAGTTTACGGCAGTGTGCGGCGACAGCGCACCTTAGATGCCCTGATTGATCAACTCGGCAAGAAACGGGCTGATCAGCAACCGCAAGATCTACGGGTAATTTTGCATCTGGGGCTATATCAGCTACGCTATCTCGATCAGATTCCCGCCTCAGCCGCCGTCAATACCAGCGTAGATTTAGCTAAACAGCACCGTTTGGGCAAGCTGGCGGGGGTGGCAAATGGCCTGTTACGGCAATACGTTCGGCTGGCGGCTGAGTTGGCGGAGCCGTTGCAGCTTCCCACCGAGCCGATTCGACGGCTGGGTATTTTGCACAGCTTCCCAGATTGGATTCTTCAGGTTTGGCAGCCGCTTTTGCCTGAAGCTGAACTGGCTGAACTTTGCGATTGGTTTAACCGCCCCCCTTTTATTGACCTGCGGATCAACCCGTTGCGCACGTCTCTGGCAGAGGTTGAAGCGGCCTTTGCGGCAGCTGGCATTGAAGTCTATCGTTTGCCTCGCCTGCCGCAAGCCCTCAGACTCGCTAGCCACGTTGGCAATATTCAGCAGCTTCCGGGGTATGCCGAGGGTTGGTGGACGGTGCAAGATGCCAGCGCTCAGTTGGTGAGCCAGATGGTGGATCCTCAACCTGGTGAGGTGATGATTGATGCCTGCGCGGCTCCGGGCGGTAAATCGACCCATTTGGCTGAACTCATGGGCGATCGCGGTCAAATTTGGGCCTGCGATCGCGCTGATTCTCGGCTAAAGAAAGTGCAGCAAAATATTGACCGATTGCAGCTTGGCTCAATTCAATTGCTAACGGGCGACAGCCGCTCACTGCCGCAATTTACCCAGACGGCTGATCGGGTGCTGCTAGATGTGCCTTGCTCAGGCTTGGGAACGCTGCACCGCCATGCCGATGCCCGCTGGCGACAGTCACCAGCGCGGATTGACGAGCTAACCCACCTGCAAAGCGAACTGATTGACCAAGCGGCTACCTGGCTCAAACCGGGGGGGGTGCTGGTATATTCCACCTGTACACTGCACCCCGCCGAAAACGAAGCAATTTTAGAAAAGTTTTTGTCTACTCATTCCGGCTGGCAGCTAGAAGCCCCAGCGCAGCCAGAAATTCAGGCGATCGCGTCCTCAGAAGGATGGGTCAAAATTTGGCCGCATCGTCAAAACATGGATGGGTTTTTTGTCGCCAAACTGCGATCGCCGTAACGGCGACGTTACCCCATAACGCACCGCCCTACAGGATAGGCTGCAAGCAGTCTGTAGCGAAGACTGCGTGATAAGCTAATTGAGCCTTGGTTCCGGTGGGGAACAGCCACCGGAGATTTGCGTTAGGGCGGGTTAGCTCCCGCGAACGTCAAATTGGGGAAAGTCTGGTGCAAATCCAGCGCTGTCCCGCAGCTGTAAGCCGATGTGAGATTGAAAATTTTAGCTTTTGGTTCTGATCTGCCTCTGGCAAGCGCCCAAATCTAAACTTCACCTCCCCATCAGGTAAGTCAGAATGCCCGCTAGGCAATTAACCCATCTGCGAGGTACGGATGAAAAGTTTACAAAAGGTAAACGTCAGCTTGCCGCTGGCGGTAGTATTGGCAACGTTGTGGGTGGCTATGCCTGCGCTAGCGCACCATCCCTTTGGCGCTCAGACGCCCGCTAACTTTTGGCAAGGGCTGCTCTCAGGCTTGGGGCATCCCATCATCGGTCTAGATCATGTTGTCGGGGTCGTGGCGCTGGGGCTACTGGCGACCCGTTGGCGCTGGGGCATTGTGATTCCTATTGGCTTTATTGCCAGCACCCTAATGGGCACAGGGCTACATCTGATGGCGCTAAACCTTCCGGCAGTTGAAACCACTGTTTCAGTCACCGTACTCATTTCAGGCATTTTGTTAGCAGTAGCGATTCGCCCGTCGGTGGGTTGGGTGGCTGGGGTTGCCCTGTTTGCAGGCTTATTTCATGGCTACGCCTACGGCGAAACGATCATTGGGGCTGAGCGTTCGCCGCTGATAGCTTATCTGATTGGCTTTAGCACTGTTCAACTGGCGATCGCGGCTGTGTCCTACCGCTTTGCCCAGATAAAGCAGATGGCTGCTGCTGAGCAAGCCCACTTAAATTTGCGCTTTGCTGGCTTTGCTGTGGCTGGCTTTGGCGCAGCTTTGTTAACCACTCTGTGGCTCGGATAAAAACCATGCACAAAATTCCTGTCACCGTAATCACAGGCTTTTTAGGAGCCGGAAAAACCACCTTAGTGCGTCATCTGCTGCAAAACAACGGCGATCGCCGTATTGCTGTTTTAGTCAACGAGTTTGGTGAAATTGGTATTGACGGTGATTTACTCAAAGCCTGCCAGGTCTGCGATGAAGACGACGAACCTGGCCGCAATATTGTGGAGCTAGCCAATGGTTGCCTCTGCTGCACCGTACAAGAAGAGTTTTTGCCCACCCTGCAAACGCTGATGGCGCGGCGTGACCAGATTGATTGCATCGTGATTGAAACCTCTGGTTTAGCGTTGCCCAAGCCTTTAGTCCAGGCTTTTCGCTGGCCAGAAATTCGCACCCAGGCAACCGTTGATGGGGTGATTACGGTTGTTGATTGCGAGGCTTTAGCCAGTGGACGGCTAGTGGGTGATCTAGCGGCGCTAGAAGCGCAGCGGCAGGCAGACGATAGCCTGGAGCATGAAACCCCCCTTGAAGAACTGTTTGAAGACCAGCTTAACTGCGCCGACCTGGTTTTACTGACGAAGGCAGATTGTGTTACATCGGCTGAGCGCGATCGCGTTCAAACCTGGTTACAAGCCCAACTGCCTCAAGGGGTTAAGGCGATCGCCTGTCATCAAGGACAAATCAGCGCAGAAATTTTGTTGGGCTTCAACGCTGCTGTAGAAGACAACTTAGATCATCGACCCAGCCATCATGACCACGAAGCCGACCACGATCACGATGATGACATTACCTCAGTTCCGATTGTGCTCGACCGGGCGTTTGAGCCAGATGCGCTAATTGAGCGCTTGCAGCAACTCAGCCAAACCCAAGAAATTTATCGCGTTAAAGGGTTTGTCGTGGTTCCCCGCAAAACCATGCGGCTGGTCGTGCAAGGTGTGGGTTCCCGCTTTGATCGCTTTTACGATCGCCCCTGGCACCCCCACGAACCTCGACTGACAAAGCTGGTTGTGATTGGCCGCCAGCTCAATGCAGAAACGATTTACGCAACGCTAGAGAGTTGTTTACAACCTGTCTAAGTCAGCCCCCAGCAGGGCTACTCTGGTAGGGGCGGCAAACCCAAAGAATCTTCGCCCACTGGGCTGCTGTTTCAGCGATCGCTCAACGGTGGCCTTGGGCGGTTTACCTATTCTTCTGGTTCTGCAACCCCAGCCGGGGCAAAAACGACTTCGTCTTCCGGTTGCCACGCCGGATCAACAATGCAAATAAATACCAACGGCTCATTGCCGCAATTGCGAATAAACTGTCGCGCATTGGGCGGAATGTAAATCGCATCCCCCGGTTTGACAAGCTGCGTTTCGCGCTCAATATGCATTTCTCCCCGACCGCTGAGAATGTAATAAACCTCAGAAGTTTTCAGGGCATGAGGCGTTGAAATTTGCCCAACCGGAACAATAGCATGAGCCAGACTGTAGCGAAGATCAATCGGCTGTTTGTCAGGGTGCAGCAGCTCTCTGAGCAGCGTACCATCGCCTGCTACAAACTCCTCGCAGTCCATCAGTTTTTGCACTAACATGTCTGTTTCAATTTTGAGTTGAACAAGGCACTATCATGACAGGCTCAAAGTCGGGACAGTCAATAGCGGCTTCAGAAAGTGCTTGACAAGGATGCACAGGACACTTTAGCTGATGCTGATTGGTAAAGTACCGACAATCGGCGCAGGGGATTTGGTGCATGCGCTTGGCATTTGCGAGGCCGTCGCGTCCGGCAGCCCAAAGACTCCATAGTCCTAGCGCCACAACTGACCAAGCCAAGACAAAACAGACCGGAACAATCACAGGTTCAAGCCAGTGAATAATCCATTGCAAAATAAGCTGCAGGAGTTGCAGAAACTGATACACAGTGCCGACCGTTGAGACAAACTTTACGAGATGCTCAAGCAGCATCTGAGGCGCTTGAAAATAAGCTCCCTTTGCCCTTGAGTAAAGCGGTGTAGCGGAAAACTGTCAATAGTGCTTGACCCATCAGCAATAATCGCTGATACTTTGTGATTTCCAGATACCTTTTGTGGCATTCCTTAAAAAAGGCATTGGCAACACTTGGCCGAAACTGCTGCACAAGGTAGCAATGCCCTGACTCAGCCCAGGGTTTCGCGCTAGGATCAAGCTAGCAAACCCCAAGGAGCCTGTAATCGCGTGTTTTTAGACGAACTAACCCCCCTTGTGCGTGAAATGTTTAGCCAGCCGATTGCTTTTCTGGGTGGTTTTTGTTCAGGTGCTTTTCGCCTTAGTTTGGGCGAAGATCCGGTTAAAAGCTGGCTCAGCAAAGAGGCAGGGCAACCTGTCACTGCTACCCAAATGCCTCCAGAAGGCAACGGTAAAGGCCCGACAACCATCTCCATTGATTAGCCAGTTCTAGCCAATGTGTTCTGCAGTCCGCCTCAAGTCCGCCAGTGGGGCTAGAACAGTGCTGTGATATTGAACGTAATTTGGCTCAAAGCTTAGCGGAACTTCATCGGTCTTAGCGCCGTCACTAGCCTCGGTGCGAGTGCATCTCACTCTGGGCAAATTTAATTTCTGGGGTAGCGCTTATCTTCTAGCCCTGGTTTTTTGTAGATAAAAAAACTGAAATTCAAGCCTTTTTGGCTGTTTGAATAAGGGCTATAAAACTGGATACCCTTTGACACTAACCTATTTTCTTTTTTCTCAGTTTTGATCTAAAGCTGAGAAAAGTCTTGTTTTTTATTTCTACCGGAAGGCTTATTGCTAAAAACAAGTTCTTCAGCCTAACGGTAGAAATTTAAAATTTTAGGTAATTTACCTGTGTCCAATGTGAAGTTAACGACTTATAAATAAGTCAGTCGGGGTCATAAATTATTTGTTCAAT
>NZ_JBQLZL010000084.1:12638-48770 GCF_052168255.1 Almyronema sp.
GTGAAGTTAACGACTTATAAATAAGTCAGTCGGGGTCATAAATTATTTGTTCAATATTTGTTCAATTTTGTTCAAGTACACGCCGATTGGCTATCAAAACTATGCTTCTCATGCTCATAAAGCTCTATTTTCTCTTTGTGGCGATCGCTTTATTTTATCTATTGCAAGCTTTTTTCAAAGATAGCTCAACGCCAAAAGAAAACTGGGATGCATGGGTCTTTGTGATTTTAGCCAGTGTTTTATGGCCTTTAACGCTGCCCTCTATCTTGAGAAAGAAATTTTTTAGAAAAAAGCCTTCTTTCACCCAGCTTATAAATAATTCTTAAAGTCAAATATTACTCAATTATTCACTGTCCATCCGGTTAAGCGGACGTAGTAGCTGCTCGCTTTAAGCTAGCGCTTTTGTTGCCACTGGGCTTTCATGCGGGCAATGCGCTCTAACAAAGTTTCGTTAGATAAACGAGAACTGAGCCGTTCTACCAAAAGCGGAAAGGCAAAAGGAGAAGGCCGAGGGGTTGTGCGCCAAACCACCGAAAGCTGACTTAATCGGCTTAAGGTCTGGCTCAAGCGGGTTGCTTCTAGTCGGTATTGCAGCACTTCTTGCTCGGCTTGCTGAAGCAACAAATTTTCTGGTTCGTACTTGGCAAATACGTCATAGATCAGCGAAGCACTGATATGAAGCTGGCTGACCGTTTTGCGAGACGATGGATAACCCTTAAAAACCAAACCCGCGATTTGAGCAATGCCACGAAACTGGCGCTGGGTAAGTTCGGAGATATTGAGGCTGGCTTTGAGGTCGGCAAGGAGTGAGTCAAGGGCAAAAAAGCGATCGCTAAAAAGTTCAGCAAACGGATAGGCTTTGGGCGCTAAAATTTCAAAGCCATAGTCGTTGACTGAAACTGTAAAAGTCGCCGACTGCTGTAGGGCAAAGCGATAAGCCCAGAGAAACCCTAGCCCTTCGTGGACAAACCGCCCTTCAAAAGGAAACACGTACAGATGCTGACCTTCTCGCGATTTACAGCTTTCGATCAGTAATTCTTGTCGAGCTGGTAAATGGGAAAGCCGCTCTTGAGTTGCCAAAATGGGCAAAATGCAGGTCAACTCGGCGTTCAAGTCAGCCAGGTTTTTTACTTGATCAATTTCTTGGCGTAGATACTGGCTTAGCGAAGTTGAAATAGCCAGACTGCCACCCCCCCAACTGGGCGTTACCGTCGATTTTTTCTGGGTGCTTTTGACGTAAAGCACCATATCTTTGAGCTGAAAATACTCCAACTGCCGACCCGCAAAGAAAAAGACATCCCCCTTTTTCAGCTTAGACACAAAAAACTCTTCCATCGTGCCAATCGCTTTGCGGTTGGTGTAGACCACGCGCACAGACTGATTAGACGTGATGGTGCCAATGCCCATGCGGTGCATTCGCGCAATTTGAGGGCTAGAGATGCGATATAGCCCCTGTTCTAAAACAATTTTTTGATAACGGGGATATGCCTGCAAACATTGCCCCCCTTGAACAAGAAACGACAGAACCCAGTCAAACTCAGCCTCGCTTAAATCGGCATAAGCTACTGTTTGGCGAATGTTTGCTAGCGTTTGTTCAGGCAAAAAGCCGTCACCGCAGGCGAGCGTTACCAGGTGCTGAATCAAGACATCATAAGGCTTAGCAAGTGGCCGTCGGGTTTCAATTTGCCCCGCTGCCAAAGCCCGACGAAAGGCTGAAATTTCTAGCAGTTCCAGGGCATGGGTGGGCAGAAAGAACACTTCTGAGGTGCCTGCAGGCACATGAGCCGATCGCCCTGCCCGCTGTAGCAGCCGCGCAATATTCTTGGCACTGCCAATTTGTACGACTCTTTCAACGGGTTGAAAGTCTACGCCTAGATCGAGCGATGAAGTACACACGACCCACTTGATGTCGCCCTGTTTGACCCCAGCTTCGATCGCTTCGCGGGTTTTAAAGTCAATAGAACCATGATGCAAAGCAATGCGATCGCTTTGTTCGGGCAAAGCAAACTGTAAAGCTTGAAACCAGCGCTCTGCCTGCGATCGCGTATTAGTAAAAATCAGCGTCGATTTTTGCATATCCAAAGCGGCAATCAGTTCTTCGTACAGCCGCAGCCCCAAATGCCCTGCCCAGGGAAAGGTGTCAACCGTTTCGGGCAGCACGCTTTTAATCACCGTTTTGCGAGTCAGACGAGACTGGATCACCACCGGATCGCCACCCAGCCCTACGGCAACCTGGGCGGCCTCTGGCAAGTTGCCCAGCGTCGCTGAAATCGCCCAGGTTTTAAGCTGCGGACTTAGCTGGCGTAGATGAGACAGGCACAGTTCTGTTTGGGTGCCCCGCTTAGAACTCATCAGTTCGTGCCATTCGTCTAAAATTACGCTCCTGAGGTTGCCCAGCCGTTTGGCGGTATCTGGGTAAGACAGCATCACTGCAAGGGACTCTGGCGTTGTAATCAAAATCTGGGGCAGGTTTTTGAGCTGCCGCGATTTGCGTGCCGAACTGGTATCTCCCGTACGCGATTCCACCCTTAAAGCCCATCCCATTGCTTGAATTGGGCGACTGATGGCCTGTTCAATGTCGCGGGCGAGGGCCCGCAGCGGCGTGAGATAAAGCAACTGCAACCCCTGAGCAGGCTGGTGCAGCCACTCAGCAATTGGCCCCATGACGGCAGCATAGGTTTTACCTGCTCCGGTGGGCACCTGAATTAAACCACTGCTACCAGCTAGATAGGCTTGCCAGGTGGCTTGTTGAAAGGGCAGCGGCTGCCAGCCCTGTTGCTCAAACCAGGCAAAAATGGGAGCCAAGGCAGGAGAAGCTGCCGTCATACCTGTGTATCCTCTGCGGTGATTATGCTTTCTTCAGCCTAATACGGGCAAGACAAGGCGATCGCTGTAAAGCCAGCGCCAATAAGCTTCAAGGCGATCGCAAACCGTATCCAGTGAGACAAAATACGTCTTCTAGCAGATGATTCTGGCCAGCTATCACCCTAAGGTTTGGGGTAATGCATTGATAAAACTTAACAGCTAGGGGAAATTTTATATGCCTATCAATCTCAGAGATGATGTCGCCTATATTTTGCTAAAAAAAATTGCAGAAGGCGACAAAACCGCCGAGGGTAAGCACAAAGTCGATTTGACCCAAAATGACTTTGTTGGGCGGCAACTCACCAAGTCAGATCTGCTAGGCCATCTCGACTATCTCAATCAAAAGGGCTTCATTGACGCCAAATTTTCGGGCAACGCCTATGCTAACCAGGCCGATGTACCCGATGCGGTCAATCCCGATGAAGTGGACGTTCGCATTGCTAACACCTTCGGCGCTGAAGACGGCCTCCTGCCTCACCTGATTGAATTTGAAAAAGCAGAACTTACCGAAAAAGGTCAGCGCCTGCTAGAAAAAATGAATGAAAATCCGCCAGAAGCGCTGCGAGGCGGACCCGCAACGCCCATTGCCACTGAAAATATGGACTTTTTAGAAAAAGTCATGCTCAAAGGAGAGCTTGAAGACGTCTTTGATGCCCGCGACTTGGCTGAAGTGGTTTTCCGCACCATGCGCGACCTGATGACAACAGACGCCTCCGGTCGAGTTGCCAGCGAACTGCACGAAAAAGCGATCGCCACCCAAGATAAAGCGCTGCAAAACGAAGTGGCTGAACTGTGGCAAGATACCAATCCCATTGTGCGTTTTCTTAGCCAGGTTCGACCCCCGCTAGAATTTGATGGCGATACGTTTTTGTTCCGCGTTAAGCAAGAAGGCGGTCTGTCTAAGTTTGTCAGTCCAGAAAGGGCTACAGCGGCGGTCTTTTCAGCCACCAAAGACGAACTCTCCCAAGAGCGTATTACCGAAATCGCCGGATATCTGCCCGACAAGGTGCGTCAGCTTTGGGAAGATGCCTAAGCTAGCTTGAGCGCTACACTGTTCCAAATTTGAGCCACGGGGGGTAGGGATAGGATGTTCCCTGCCCCTCTATGCTCAGCGGGATGGCAACAGCCGAGGAGATCTGACGACGGGTTGAGGCTGCGGCGAGGGCGTCAGTCTTGTGACTGTGGCTATAGCTGTCACTACAAGCGTTGAGACCCTTCAATTGCTGAAAGCCTTTGATAGAAAAGCTCTCCTTCTGCCCTCAGCCTTCTGCTTTTGGCTATTTGGCTATCAATTCTCAATCGATGCTTGTGATCAGGCAGTAGCCTGAGCGCAGGGCTAACCAAGCCACTTAACCTCAAACGCTCGACCCGCTTAACAACAGCCTCAAGGGTTTGCTGCCGCTAGACGGTAAAAGCCCTGAGGCTGCGTTTGGCATAGGCGCTGATGGTCTTATAGGTTAGCTTGATTGTGTGATCGCAGTCACAAGTGCTTTGGATGCGTATCACTTAAATCTGCTTTTAAGATCACGTTGGGATCGGAAACCCATCACCAGGGAGGAATCCAAAACAGCCGATAGTGAAGAGGCTGCCACCAGAGGCGTATTATGCCCAACTTCACCTTTGCTCTCCCACCTAGCGCTTGTGCGCTCCAACGGGTACAACGTCGCGTCTCTCGCCTTGCTATCGGATTTGGCTTAGTATTGACCAGCCTGCTGACGTTGCCACAGACGAGTCCGGCTCTTGCTAACCCTGTGCTATCCCAAAATTTGGGCAATGCCCTTGCCGATGGCATCTATTTGTTTGGGCGATCGCCTCAGCCTGAGCAAATTGGGTCAGAATACCTGGTGTTTGAAGTTAGAAACCAGCACACGGTTGGAGCGTTCTATATGCCGTCTTCTTCGTTTGACTGTTTTCAAGGTGAAGTTCAACCCGATCGCCTCTTGCTAACGGTTGTCGGCAGTTATGATCAGTCTGCTTCAGACTATGCAATCGCCTTGCAACCTGGCTCTGATTTGAGTGCTTCTGAGCAAGGGGTAACAGCCGCCCCTAGCTTAGAAAATTACTATGAAATCGACGAACTGAGCCAAATGGATCATAGCCTGCTAGAAACCTGTCAGCAGGTGCTACCTCAGCGGCAGGCGATTTAGCGCCGTCTAGCCAGCGGCGATCGCTATGCTATCGCGCTTGATCTAAAGCCGGGTCAAAGCTCGAAGCTTTGGAGGCTGAAATGGCGTTAATATGTTCAAATTTCCTAGCGTTATTGAAGCGCCATCATAACAGCTCAAACTCAACCCCTTAATGAATCAGCGGCTCAAATTTCAGTTGCAGCAGATTAAAGATGGCGACACCCTGATTGGCAGCCACGACGGTCAAGTTGACCTGATTCGTCTCTATGGCATTGACTGCCCGGAACTGGGACAACACCCCTATGGAAATAAAGCGCGTCAGCGGCTGCAACAGCTACTGACGCCCTATGACCAAATGGAAGTGATTAAAATTGACCGCGATCGCCACGGTCGTTTAATTGGTGAAGTTTGGGTCGTTGATGGCTGCATCAACACCCAGCTTCTTTGCGAAGGTCATGCTGTGGCTTACCGCAAACACCTACACGACGAGTACAAGCTGCGATACCTGGCTTCAGAGGCGATCGCCCGTCGCAGTAAGCTCAATTTTTGGCGACAGGCTCACCCTGAAATGCCCTGGGAGTATCGCTACCGTCATCCCAGGCAATAGCGTTTGCTAGGCAATAGTAATTTCATCTGCCAGATAAACATCTTGAATTTGATGAAAAAGCTTGACCCCTTCTTTGAAGTCACGCTGAAAGGTCTTGCGACCCGAAATTAACCCACAGCCCCCAGCCCGCTTGTTGATCACGGCAGTGCGAACGGCTTCGGCAAAGTCATTTTTACCCGAAGATCCGCCTGAATTGATCAGTCCGGCTCGGCCTGAATAGCAGTTGAGGACTTGATAGCGGGTTAAGTCAATGGGATGGTCTGAAGAGAGTTCGCTGTAAACGCGATCGTCGGTTCGACCGTATTTTTCACCCGTTGCCTGCGCTACTGCTTGATAGCCACCGTTTGTTTCAGGCAGTTTTTGTTTGATAATGTCGGCTTCAATCGTAACGCCGAGGTGGTTGGCCTGTCCGGTCAGATCGGCTGCTAGGTGATAGTCTTTGTCTTGCTTAAAGACATCATTGCGTAAATAGCACCACAAAATAGTCGCCATACCCAGTTCGTGGGCGCGGGCAAAAGCGGCTCGTACTTCTTGAATCTGGCGATTAGATTCGGGTGAACCGAAGTAAATGGTGGCTCCAACGGCTACTGCGCCTAAATTCCAAGCTTGCTCAACCGAGGCAAACATAATTTGATCGGCTGCATTGGGATAGCTCAGCAGTTCGCTGTGGTTAAGCTTAACGATGAAAGGAATTTTGTGAGCATATTTGCGCGAGGTCATGCCCAAAACGCCTAAGGTGGTAGCAACTGCATTACAACCGCCCGCGATCGCCAGTTTGACAATATTTTCAGGATCAAAATAAATCGGGTTAGGCGCAAAAGAAGCGGCTGCAGAGTGTTCAATTCCCTGATCGACAGGCAAAATTGAAAGATAACCCGTATTCGCCAGCCGTCCAGCACTGTAGAGCTGCTGCAAACTGCGTAAAACTTGAGGATTGCGATCGCTTTGGGCAAAAATGCGATCGACCCAATCTGGGCCTGGTAAATGTAGCTGGTCTTTGGCCACTTTGGCCTTATGGGTTAGTAAACTTTCGGCTTCATCCCCTAAAATTGACTCGATAGCTTGAGGCGCAGATATACTAGCAACCACGACATGCCTCCTTACTGTGTGCTGTTCAACAAAATCTTGCTTTTCCTCCCGGCTGGCTCGGCCTTAGCGGCAAAGGCTAACGCTGGCGGCATTTAGTTTTAGCTCACTCCTATTGCCAGCAAATCTATGCTGTTTAGTTATCAAGCTGCTTTTTTGGCTCTGGCAAGCCCTCAGCTAGAAACACTTGTCCAGTTTTATCAGCAGCTTTTTGAGCAAAAGCCTGAACCTTACCTTCCCCAAAAATTAGCTGAGTTTCAGCTAGTCGGATTCCGGTTAGCCATCTTTGCGCCTAAACCTGACCATCAAGCCGAATTCACGCCGATTGCCAGGGGGCCTATGAGCTTATGCCTTGAGGTTGATGACTTGGAGCGCGCGATCGCCCATCTCCAAACCTTAGGCCATCCTGCCACGAACCCCATCTTAGAAGCCTCCCACGGAAGAGAGATCTACGCTTATGACCCAGACGGTAATCGCTTGATTTTGTATCAACGCTGGCGGTAATGGCTGCTAGCGTAACGGTGGCTGTTAAGACCCCTTACCGGTTGTTTCTGGCTGGCTAGCTAACACAGCTTGCCGAAAGCCCAGCACCACCAAAATATTTGAAATTGTGAGAAATAGCTCGGCGCTGCCGTGGAGCCAATCGACATTGGCTAACTCCTGTCCGTACACCTGACGGGCGTAAATCCCCGCTGGAATCGTTACCGCCACAAAAATCAGCAAAACATAAAACCCAATCAACGCGAGACGAGGCGTTTGCCCGGATTTGGTCAGAAACCAGAGAAATCCCAGATAGGGAAACAGAGAGACAGCGAAGAGGGTATTTTTGTCGAGCATGGTTGGGCTAGCGAGTGGACTCGTCAGAAGTCGTAGAGGGCTGAATGCGGGCACAACGCCAGATCCACCAAGCGGCTGCACAGAAAGCAACATTGGCAATCACAGTCAGGCTGGCCTGCAAGGTCACCAGCCAATCTAAAGCCGTAGCGTTGTCAAAAAAGTGCCAGGTGCAAGCACACATCGCGCTCACCAACGCTGGCAACATGGCAAAGGCTAGATAGCGCCAAGCGGAGCGATCGCTGACTTCGGCATACCGCCAGACGAACCAGATAGCGGCAATCCATTCGATAACGCTGGAAATATGAACCATCCAGGTAGGAATTGAAAGAGCATGCATGGGTGAGCGCCAGCGAAACTAAAACGCGTTTTGAGCTAATAGTTTAACAGGAGTTGGGCGGCAGCATGGCAGCGGCTAAAAGCGGCCAAAAGGTGAGGATGACTGCAACCACAAACGCTCAGCTAACGGGCAAAATGGGGCATTACGCCAAGGAAGGCAGCATTCTTAAGTATTCTATAGAGTGCTGTAATGAAGGCTAAGGCAACAAATGCGGGCGGTTTTATGCGGCTACTACGGTATGGGCAACGGCGGCGATGAAGCGCTTTTAGCGGCGCTACTGCAACTGTTGCCTGCAAAGGTGACGCCAATTGTCTTATCCGGCAATCCGGAAGAAACAGCAGCACGCTACGGCGTAGAAGCCTGTGCGCGTAAGTCTTGGGTGGCGGTATGGGGGGCTTTGCGGCGTTCGGATTTGTTTATTTGGGGTGGGGGTAGCTTGATGCAGGACGCAACTAGTCGCCTGAATCCGCTGTACTACGGAGGGCTAATGGCGCTAGCGCAGATAATGGGGCTAAAAACGATTGCCTGGGCACAGGGAATTGGGCCGCTCAATCGGCGGCTCAGTCGGCACTTGGCCAAATTCGTTTTGCAGCGCTGTGCAGCCGTCAGCGTCCGCGATCGCGCTTCGGCTCAGCTTTTGAGTCAGTGGCAAATTCCGGCGCAGTTAGCCCCTGACCCGGTGTGGGCTTTAGAGGCTGAAGCGGTAGCCGCTTTGCAAGATTTGCCGAGGCCGCGAGTGGTGGTGGCTTTGCGCAGTCATCCCTGGCTGACGGCTGAACGCTTAGAGCGCATGGCTCAAGCTTTGGGAGAATTTCAACAGGCTACCCAAACCTGTCTGCTGCTCGTGCCTTTTCAACCGACTAAAGACTTAGCGATCGCCCAAACGCTGCAAGCCTACCTGCATGCCCCCCAGCAAATTGTCACCTTGACCAATCCCTGGCAGCTCAAAGGGCTATTTGCCAGTGTAGAGATGGTCATTGGTATGCGCTTTCATGCTTTGGTCATGGCGGCGGCGGCAGGTTGCCGCTGCTTTGCCCTCAGCTATGACCCTAAAGTGGCTCAGATTGCTCAAGATTTAGACCTACCTGCTTGGGATCTCAATCCAGCCGCTACCTCCGGCTTAGCTCACCTGCCCGCCCAGACCCACACCATTAGCCAGACCTGGATTGAGCACTATACCAACGGCGCGGCTCTGACGGCAAAACGGCGGCACGAATTAACCGAACAGGCATTGCTGCATCAAGCGCTACTGCACACAGTGGTCGCGCCGTCCTAAGCTGTGCGAGCATTAAAGTAAAGATGCTTACATTTATTAACCTGAAAAAATAGCCCTACTTTAATTTATGTGTTAAATCAGTAGGGATGGCAAAGCCTACCTGAACGGTTGACCTTTTAGAAATAGCCTTTCTCCGACAGAATTGCTGAAAATCTAGCGCAGAATCATGAGCGAAGCGAACGTTCCTTCCCGCGACTCAGAGCATCCCACTGGGGCGGGTGCCAACAGCACAAACTCAGAAGCGGTTTCTCTGCCGAACGTATCTCCCCCTGAGCAACCGTCGTCGGAGGACTCCTGGCAAACGGTTAACTTTCCAGGAACCCTTCCACCAGCGGCGATCGCGGCTGCTAGCCAAGCGCCGCCAACGGCGACTCCAGCGGCTCGAGAAGCTGAGCTACTAACGCTGGTACGCGATCTCAACCAGTGTAACGACCATCTCATTGCCAGAGTCGCTCATTTAGAAGATGCGCTAGAAACGTCTCAATTGGCTTTGCAGGCAGAAGTGGCGCGATCGCAAGATCAGCAAAGTGCCGTCAATCGCAACGAGCAAATCGCCGCTAACAATCAGCAGATTGCTCAGCTAGTTAGCGAACTGGATTTTTCTAACCAAGCCTTGCGGCGGCAGCAAATGCTTAACGAAACGCTGCAGACAGAGTTAGACAATAGCCGTCAGCACGTAGCGCAGCTAGAGCGAGAATGTGCCCTGATCCAACAGCGCTACAGCGAACAGTCTCAGGCGTTGCAGCAGGCTGAAACAAGCTGCCGTGATTTGCGAGCCCGTTTGCAGCGACAGCAACGCTACACTATGCAGTTCAAAGTGGCGCTAGAAAAGTGTTTGGATGTGCCGCCGAGTCGTCAGGCCGCTGTCCCCCTTGAAACTTTGCCCAGCCGCTTAGAGGGGGCAAATAGCCCCATTTCCATGCCTAAGGCTCAGCGAATTCAGCCCTGGTCTTCAGCCGAAGCGACAGCGGCTGATCCTAACTTAGCCGCTTTGATCGCCGGACTGACCGCTACACCTGCCGCCGCCGAGCCACCTGAGCCGACAGCAGCCTTTAATAGCAGCGCCAACGATCCAGAAGCGGAAAATCAACTCTGGCAAGATCTAGAGCGGGTGATTGAAAGTTCGGCTCAGGCTGAAGCCGAACGGCTAGCCGAACCCGATGATCCGGAAACGGCGATCGCAGCTTCAGAGCCGCCAACCACCGCCATTGAGTTTACTGAACCCTCGCCTTGGGGAATGCCTATCACTCTAGATCGGCCACCTGGCCCTAGTGGCGTTTCGCTAGAGCCAGAACCGCCCGCACCAACTCCGGCAACTGCTAACCAAGCCGTTTCCCCGCTGCCCCCCCCGCCGACAGCGGCAACCCTAGCGCCGCCCATCTTAACCACCAGCGCTACTGCAAGTACGCCTTCGCCGTTGGTCTATCCCTTACGTCCTCAGAAAAAACGGCAGTCTTTGGCGGCTGTTGAGTTACCTAGCTTTCCGAAAAGCCAACGGCCTAGTCTTTAGCGGCTAACGGGGTCTGGTTGGTGGTGTTTGACTAGCCCTAGCGGGGAGAGTTTTTTAGTCGGGTGAGGGAGCGGTAGAGGGGGTTGCGGCTGACGGACGACCTGGCTTTGTGGTGGCTGGCGGCGGCTCTATAGGGTTCATGATCTGCTGGGTGGGCAAAGGCCGCCCCATGCCGTAGGTAATCTCGTAGCAGCGGGCTTTGAGCCAAAAGGCGATCGCCGGACTTAACGTAGCTAGCCACGGTTCGCTCCACTGCACGACAAAAGGTAGCCAGCTAAAGAACCAGCTCCAAAAAGTGCTAAAGGTAAAGTTGAAATAGCTACCCAACCAGCGCCAGAGATCTTGAGGGCCAGCCAGTTGCCAAATCCACTGCAGCAGCGCCGGATTGCGGCTTGCAGCTTTGAGCGCCATGCGATTGAACTCTAGCCACGTAAAGCGATCTTTAATAAAGCGGTTGGCTGTCTCAGGGGATTCCTGGCCGAGCACGCCAAAGAAAGTATTGAGCATTGAGTTGATGCGCTGCGGGGCGATCGCCTGACCAGTGGGCACCATCATACCTTTGGAAAATAGCCAGGTAACAGCAATATTGCTTTGAAAAGCGCGAATTTGATTGAGCTGCTGGGCTTTGAGCAGGTCATGGCGGAGGGCAAAGTGTAGCAAATCGGTGAGACGCGGCAGGTTACGCACCAAAGAACCAAAGCCCGTAAACACCAGCGGCGATTGCAAAGAGGCCGCATCGCCGATTGCCACTAGGCGATCAAACGCTACTTGGCGATCGCTGCCACCGAGACTAAAGTGGCCAGGAATATAGCCAAAGGTCGGTTTGCGCCAGGTTAGCTTGTCTAGGTGGCAACGTCGATACTCTGGCAAAATGGTGAAAAAGTCTTCATACATTTCCAGCAGCGATCCAGGATTTTCAGGATCCACCTGATGGTAATGAAACAGATAAATGGTCAGTTCATGACCGCGTCCGGGGAAAAGCTCCCAAATGAGCTGCCGTCCGCGAGACACGTCCCCGTGGCTAAACAGTACATCGCCGTAGGTTGAATCCCAAACGCCAGGTTCAAAACCGCCTGAAACGCAAGCGCCTACAGTCGGGCAAACGCTATCAAATGCTCGTCCGCCATTGAGCTGCCAAGCAATAGGGGAAGCCGTCCCCATAGCATCTACCAGCAGCCTAGCTTTAGCCGTACGGAATGTGGGCGTGGCGGTGGTAGTTTGGGTAAGAACCACCACTTCATCGGGTTTGATTTCTGCCCAGTTAAACTCAGTTTCATCCCAAATTCTGCCGCCAGCCGCCAAAAACTTTTCGCCACAGAGCCGCAGCAGTTTGTCTGAGTCTAGGGCAATGTTGAGAACGGTGGGTGTATGTAAGACGGGGGCTTTCGCTACTGCCGGATTGTTGGCATCGAAAAATTTGTTAAAGCCGTCTTCGTATTCACGCGCAATCAAGGTTTCAAACTCCGTCGGGCTAAACAACCCCAGATCCAGGAGAGATTGAAACTCTTCTCGCGAAATATTCCATTCCCGGTTCATTCGACCAAAGGGTAACCGCTCAATCAGCAGCACGCGGTAGCCCAGGCTCGCCATGACGGTGGCGTGCAAAATCCCCAGGGCACCGCCAACATAAATTAAATCGTAAGTAGGCTGCTCAGACGTTTCAGCTTGCTGCAAAGCTTGCCGCTGCTCAGGTGAAACTTCAGCGGGCTGAAATAGAACGCGTGTGGGTTGCTGCGGCGCTCTCACCGATGCCCGCCAGCGTTTTTCCCACCAGTAAACTCGCTGCAAGTCCGCTTCGCCATTGGGCATGCGCTGAAAATACTGTACGGTTTTGGGGTAGCGAGCACCCAAAGCTTCAAAAATAGACTGTTGCGATAGATCCACCTCAGGCGGTACAGGATACTGCTGAGGAAACTGCTGGCGAATTTCGCTGGTCAAACGCTGTAATAGCAGGGTTTCTTGCGGTAGCGGAGCGGTAGCCCAACGAAAAACTTTGAGATAGGTCGTACGCTGCAGCGGCCAAACGATGATAGACAAAGCTGAAGGGAGAGGCTTGGGCGATCGCTCGGCTTTAGCCGTGGCAAACTCAAGCCGCAAACCATCGGGGGTGCTGACCTTTTCGCCTCCTTCCGGTAGCCAAGTTTTTTGCAGCCAGGTTTTGACCGCAGCCAAATCAGGGGTGGGAACTTCTATATATAAAATTTCTTGCATTGGAAAGCAGGACTTTAAAAAGTTAGGCGACCTATCAGCAAATTCAAGGCAAAAATCTTAAAGAAATACGCTAAACTTGCCAAACAGTAATCGTCGTAAGCAAATTGCCTACGACCTGTACCTTTAACAAGCTTGCTTTTCTATTCAGCCGTAATGCAATATCCTACTTCAGAAGTCCTTGTAGATTCAATCATTCCTGCCCCCGCCGAAGTTACCGTCGAGCAGATTGCGGCGGCTTTAGCCGGGGTGGTTTTGGCTGCCCGTTCCCAAGGGCAGAGCTTAGAAGAGTTACTCTCAGAGGTTTTAGAAGATGATGCGGTGTTAGCCCAACCTTTGCGACAGCGGCTCGGTCGAGTGGTTGAGCAGGCGTGGGAAGTCATGGATGCTGATTCCCACTGCCCGTCTGCTTAGTCTTCTTTGTGGCCCATTGCCATTTGAACCACGATGGGTTTGCCGCCTACCTGGTGATATTTATCGGCCCAAGCCCTGATAATTTCATCGAGTTCTGTCATCGCTGTTTCTAAATGCTCAGGCGGCACGTCCAGTTCTTCTAAAATCCGCATGGTATCAGGACGGCGATCGGCCCAGTTACGCAACAATCGGAAATACTGGGCGGTATCTTCCACCATGACGTAGGTGCGTTCTTCAGGGTCAGCTGGCGAGTACGAGGCTCGGGTTAAAACGTAAAACGGCAAACTCCAGGGAGTATCAACGCGGGTGACGGTGCCTGAGTAAATAAGCCGTCGTCGGATGTGTTCGGCGAGGGCTTCGCTGAGCATCATGCGGCGCTCTAGGGGCAATTCTTCTTGAGCCCGAGCATGGAGTGACTCAACCAGTTCCATAAAGTGAAAGGCATTAATCACTTGGGCGTTGGGCAGGTTATCCGGTAGCCTTTCTTCGATCTGGCGTTTCTCTTCTAAGGTTAGACTGGTGCCCGAAATTCGCGATCGCCCAGGCTGCCAGGGATATTTTTCCATCCAAACATAGGGAAGCTGGATCAGATAGCGCGGTTCTTGAGAACCCAACATCTTCAGCAGCTTGCCTTCTACCAGCGCCTGCTGCACCTCTTTGACAATAACTTTGACCCGTTTGGGTTCAATATGGTGCAGGTGCCCCGTCATGCGCAGATTTTCACCTTGTTCCAGGTAGGTCATATAAATCGCGCATTTAGCGGCTGTTGCCGCTGCATCTAAAAATGCCCCGTGTCGATGCCCTCCCAGCCTCATTGCACTGAAGGCCAAGTAGAGCATAATTTGATCCATCGAGCTTGGGCTAAGCTGCTTAATCAAATCAAGGTCGTTACTAACTGGTGACATATCGGACATGCAAAGGGATGGGGAACACTGGGTCAAAATTTTGACTGTGCGGCCTGATTTAAGAGGGGACAGACTCAGGCAAATCAAGATGCTGCTATAGCTTAAACTATTTTCTCAGTATGAGTAAAAATGAGGTTCTGCCACAGCCTTAGCTTTAGATAACCCTTAAATAAACAAAGTAAGGGAGAACATAGCGTAAGTCCCCTGAAATGGACAAAACGTACACTTAACCACTGGGCTACGGATTTTAGCGCCCAGTTCCTCGATAGCCTACAGGCGATCTAGGTTCCCGCTCGACAGCCTGATTAGGGACTAAAGTCGTGAGGGCTCGGTTTACCCGACCACTGCCGCGATCATCTTCTAGCTCGGAAAGGTCTACACTAACCCAAGGCTGAACCCGGCCACTGCCCCGATTGGCTTTGATGCCAGCGCTGGTATCAAATTGGCTTTGGTTAAAGGTCGATAGGTTCAGGGTTGGGGCTGCTTGAGCGGTGGCGCTCCAACCCACCAGTCCGGTGCAGGTCAAAGTTGTCAGGGAGTTAAACACAATCTTGTAGGCAGTCTGCATGAGCAATCATCCATGTTGTGCGCTTCTAGTACCTGTTACGTCTGCACCGGGGGGAGGTCAGGAAAAACTGATTCAGTACATTCGCTGAACTTTAAAAGCGGCTACGTCTGAAAACATCTTTTTAGGCAACCTGCCAATTAACCTGGCGATCGCTTAAAAGCCTTGTCTTACCTGAACTCTAGGAAATCAGTCAACTTTTATGCCAGCGCTTTGGCGGTTCGCAAACAGGTGTAAAGCACTACACTTAACTGGATGCTTATAGAGATGAAGTTTTGAGAAACTTTAGGCGTCTGTTGCTAACAGGCGCAGCGACTCGATCCGGAACCAACCGCCCGCCCGGTTAAACCAGCCAGTGATACCAACAGGCTGAATTGGGTGGAGCTGCTGCAATTGTTGGTTGACGACCGGGCACAGCGTAACGGCTGTACACTCAGGTAAATTCGCTGTCTGTAAGCGGTAAGACTGAGGAGCCACACAGACCAGTTGCCCGATGCTCTCGCAATACTGGGGCGATCGCCGATTGCTGCCTAGCTTAGTGCCGCCTGATACTCTAGGGGCATTGCCGCTGTGGGGGTAGGCGGTGGGATGCTGGAGGTAATATTGCTGTCGGGCCAGCCAGTCAGGATGGGTGGGGAGCAGGTTAAAAAGGGGAATAACGGCAGCCGGGGCTGTGGCATCGGTGAGTAAGGCGTGCTGGAGTTGCCTGACAGGTAGCGATCGCGGCTGACACTCAAGCTGCACACACAACGCGGCGGCCATGCCGGCAGCTTGCCCAATCCCTAACACGGTTGGTTGCAGACGGGTAGCGCCATTGGCAATGTGAGAAACCGAAATATTTTTGTCGCAGACCAGCAGCCCATCTACTGTAGCTGGGACGAGCGCTTCATAAGGAATAGTAAAGGGTGTGCCCGTCCACCGCCCGCCCCACTGCACTGACTTGGGCGCTAAGGCAAATTCAACCTGGGGGTAATGGTGATCGTTGGGGTAGGCCGCAATGGCGATGGCGCTGACGTCTCCTTGAGCATTGCGCGGCAAGGAAGCCACCTGTCCGTGGGGCACGGGTAAAATGTCTTGCTCACGAACTGTTGTTAGCCCCTGGAGCCGCCGACTTTCGCGATAGTAAGGATGCAGCGCAAAAGCCCCGCCTCCCAGTTGCCCCGCCAGTTGCGGAAAAACCGATTTGGCCAAACCATAGCGTCGCCCTAGCTGCTGCTGAATAAAGCGAGCAAAACTTTGAGAATGCCAATAGGCGGCTTGTAAACAATCAGCGCGATCGCCGCAGACTAAACGGTCTAACCCCACGCCATAGTCATTACCGTATTGGGGCCAGTTGATCATCATCAGCCCGTTGGGTAACTGACCGTAGCTCAAAAACTGATCGATGCTGTAGCCATGCCATGCCTTCTCAAAGGCGGTCGAACTGGCGATCGGCGGAGCCAAAATTTCTGGGGCACAACCGCCCGCCCCATAGTCTTGCATGATCACCACCCAGGTGGGAGCCTGTACCGGATACTGCTGCGTTAGGGCATAGGTGGTAGCCGTCGGATCGTTCAAACTGGCAGGGGCACTGGGTTCTTGCCACAGGGATCGCGGTTCCCAACCCCAGCGAAAAGGTACCTGCCCCAGCGCTAAGAGATCACCCAGTTCAGTTCCGTCAAGCACAATTAGAGCCTGAATGCTCCAATCTTGAAAAACGACCCCTTGAATCTGCTGGCCTTGGCGCAAAACAGCCTGCGGCGTTTGACCAGCAATCCAGGTCAAATTAGGTAGCTCGGCAACCCACTCGGCAAAGATTTCGGCTCCAACCCTGGGGTCGTGGTTGAAAAAGCTGACCCAGCCGTGATCCAACCCCTCAGCCTGACGCGCCATCAGCGATCGCAGGTAGGCTCCCCAAATACCCGTTTGAAAAGCTAAGAGCTCATTGCCGTCTGGGGCTGAAACCCCAGCCGTCGTTAGCATACCGCCCAACCAGGGAAACTCGCTGACTAAAACCGTGTTTACACCTTGCCGCGCTGCCTGAATCGCAGCCGCTGTGCCGCCAGTGCCCCCTCCGACCACTAAGACATCGGCGGTTAAAGTTTTCACAGTTGCAGGCTATTGTAAGTAAGGCGTAACATCTTCTTCACATTCATCGGCTAGGTAAGAGAGCGCCCGAAACCGCAACCCCACGAGCTGATCGTAGAGCGGATTGAGCTTACACATCGCCGGAATATGCACCAGCTTGCGACCAAAAAGATTCACATCTCGTTCAAAGGGACACTGCGAAGGAATCATTTTGCACAAAAAGCGAGCCAGCCTGGGATCGTGAACTTCAAGCTGATCGAGCCATTCTCTGGCTGGCTTGAGGGGATCGGGGCCAGTTTCTGAAGGGGCGGCGGCTGATTTGCCGGGGGCGACCTCTTCAGTCACCTCTTTGAGGTTGTAAAGAGTGGACTGGAGAGATTTGAGAATGTCAGGGTTGAGGTCTAGCGCTTGGCAAAACTCTAAAAGTTTTTCGTCTTCTGTGGTGGAATAGACCCCATCTGCAAGGGCCACCATGACCGCCATGCGCAAAAAATGCTCAGCCGTGACCGGGTCAGTGCCCAAAACAGCCGCTACTTCTTGGGGGGCAATCGGTTCAAAAGAATCAAAGTCAATACTAGGGGCAAGTTCATCTTGAGTGATGGCTGAGATCAGCTCTTTTTCTTCATCATCAAAATGACCATCTGCCCAGGCAATGGTCAGCAGGCCACACAGCCAAACTTTGATTTGTTCTTGCGTGTAGGGAGACTCTGCAATGGCAGCCATAGCATTACCTATAACTCGGTGAGCGTCAAAAAGTTTGGTTAAAGGTACAGTTGATTAGCGTCCTTATTGTAACGCTGTCTCGCAAAAATGGCTGCTGTGCTGGGTTTAAGGCACTTTATGACGGCTAATAGATTGTCCCCAATCGGAGCCAGTTTTACCCGTAAAAACCCAAAGAATAGCTCTGGCTCCGTCTCGAATGGTGCGCACTAGGGTTTCGGGCTTTTCTTCGGTCGGTACAGCAATGGGTCTGAAATGAATGCCGCGACTGCCCAGCACAATTTGACCAATGATCCGGGCGCGACGCATGTGATAGTCGGAGGTGATGAGATAGATGCTGTTGATGTTGGCGGCAGCGAGGTCATCGACTAGAGAGGTAAAGTTGGTAACGGTGTCTACGGCTTCGTAATCTAGCCGCACGCGATCGCGATCAATTTTGGCTTCGGCAAATACCCACTCGGCATATTCGGGATTGCTGCCTGAAGACACCCACACTTCAACATCCGGGTGGGCTTGGGCAAATTCAGCAGCAAAAAATTCTCGCTCTGCTGCGCCGCCTAGCACGAGGGCAACTTGGGGATGCCGCCATTGGGCGCTAAGCTGGCGCTGCCCCAGCCACAGCAAACCTGCCAGACAGAGGATCTGCCAGAGGCGCAAAGAAGAACGACGGCGCTGGCGACGATGCGATCGCATGTAAGATCTCTCAGTTCAAGCCAAGATAGAAACAAGCAGATATGATTTTAGCGCCTAACCTCGCAGATAATTTTTGCCTGATGTACAAAAAAGCGACTAATCGGCACATTTTCAGCTTTTAGTCGGTATTGCCAGCTCTTTACCCAAGGTTAAGTCATGTCACTGCCTTTAATCTTGCTGCCCAAGGGTGGCGAATCAGTTCAGATCGGTACCAGTACCTGCACCTTTAAGGCGACGGGGCAGGATACGCACGGGCATGTGGGGCTGTTTGAGTTTACAATGCCGCCCGCGACAGCAGGTGCCAGCCCGCACATTCATAAGCAAATGACGGAAATGTTTTATGTGGTTGAAGGGGAGGTAGAGCTGGTTTTAGATCAAGCCACACAATTGGCTCCAGCCGGAAGCTTTATGCGCGTGCCAGAAAATACGCCGCACGGCTTTGCTAACCCCGGCGATCGCCCAGCTAAATTACTGATTCTTTTTTGTCCCGCCGATCACCGGGAAGATTACTTTCGGGGGCTAGCTGAACTAACTCAGAACGGTCGCCAGCCCAGCCAGGAAGAGTTGTTGGATCTGATGCATCGTTTTGATCAATATCCAGCTTAGGAGCTAGCGCTGTGAACAAATGCCCGCTGGTAATTGACGCTTTAGTCACCAGCGGGCGGCATAAACCCAGGTATAGCGATCGCCATCAGAGTCGAGCCACTTTAATGGCTGAAAGTCGTTGACAGAAAAGCTTTGCTTCTGCCTTCAGCCCTCAGCCTTCTGTCTTTGGCTATCTCTGGCTATAAATGAGGTAAGAAACTAGGTGCTCAGAGGGCTAAAGCGGCGACGGTGGGCAACTAGAACCCCCCCGAGGGTTAGCAAGCTGATGAGGCTGACAGGTTCGGGAACGTCTGTAGGGGCTGCAACCGTGGCGTTGGTTTGCGCTGAGCCAACGGCGGCACCTGTCAAGGCATCATTACCTAAAAAGGCGGCAAATTCGGGAGAGACGAGCAGATCGCCATTGATGGCAACTGCTGGGTCGGCCAAGGTGGGGACGACGTTGGTAAGGTCAAACAAAATTGCCCCTAGAGTTGCCGTATCTTGCACAAAGAAGCCACTCGCCCCGGTGGTGCCATCGGCGCGATCAGCGTTAAAGCCAATCGAAAAATCTCCGACAGTCACACTATTGTTAAACGTAATTGTGCCAGTATGTTCGATTGTGCCACCCAGTAGGGTAAAGCCTGCTTCATCGCTAAAGGTGAAATCTGCTTCGTCAGTAATGGTAAAGCCCACCTGAAAAGGGCCAGCCGCAGGAGCGACGGTACCGTCAGTGCCTGTTAGCACCAGACCAGCGGCGCTTTCGAGTAGTGGTAAATCTAAAAAAACGCTGGTGACGCCAGACTCAATTTGAAACGTTGCTGCCTGAGCCTGAATCGGTAAACTCACAAGGGTGACAGCGCTCAACCCCAGGATGGGGGCAAACTGATGAAGTTGCATAGATTCTCCTAACGATATCTTCATAAAGCTTGCGAACAAGCTCTAAAGATATATACGGAAGCGATCGCCAATTGGATTGACCTGATGTAAGCGGATGCGGTTTGAGGGGCAGAGCGGGCGTGTTCGTATCAAAACGGTAGCCACTGGTACAAAAAACGGTTGATTACCCCCTGCTCAAGTCAGCGTCAGCGTGAGAGGCTAAACCTGAAGACTGTTTTGGGCAGCTAGCCAGTTGAGTGCTTAACCTGTTCTTTCTCAAAATCTCATAACATGGCGGCTGTTTGCGTTTGCCTGCTTAGACTTCAGAGTTAGACTCCAGCAGTGATGGATTTGGATTCCCTCTCATCTGGTTCGGTTACGGCTGATTCTTCTGACCTAGAGCTGTTTCAAGCGATGCGGGCAGCTCAGGTAGAAGCTTTGCAGCTATTGTATGACCGCTATGCAGACTTAGTTTATAGTTTGGCTCTGAAGATGCTAGGCGATCGCGAAGAGGCAGAAGACCTGACTCAGGAAATATTTTTAGCCATTTGGCACCGAGATCTCTATCAGCCAAGCCGAGGCAGTCTCGGCCACTTTTTAGTGATGCTAACGCGATCGCGATCGCTCGATCGACTGCGATCGCGCCATTCTCGCGCTGGATTTGTGCAACGCTGGCAGCATAGCCTCAGCCGAGAAACGGTCGAACCTCATCCCCTAGAGCAGCTTTCGCAACAAGAACGCGCTCAACACATCCGCTCTGCTCTCCAGCATTTGTCGGCGGCTGAGCGGCAGGTTCTAGAAATTGCTTACTATGAAGGTTTAAGCCAGTCAGAAATTGCCAAACGGTTGCAAATGCCGTTAGGAACCGTCAAAACGCGATCGCGGCAGGGCTTGCGTAAACTTCGACAACTTCTACAAGCGGGGATTGAACAATTTGATCTATGAGCCGCTCTGAGCTTCCTGACAATTGGCAAGATTTGCTAGCCGGACAGGCTTTAGGTAATCTCAGCCCTGCTGAAGCTGAGCAACTCCAGCGCCTGTTGCTAGAAAAGCCTGAGCTTGCTGCAGAACTGAGTGCCTACCAGGCTACGTGGGCGATGCTGGCCTATGCCCCCCCGCTGGTTTCGCCCGCTGCCCGTTTGCAAAACAAACTGCTGGCGGCTGCCCGTGTCTCTTCGGGGTTTGCTGAGGCCGAAAGCCCTGCCCCAGCGGCGGCTGCGACTCAAGGGTTTAAGTTTGGGGTGGTTGCTAAACTGGCTGGGGCGATCGCTACTGTCGCTCTGCTAGGGTTGGGGCTAGATAACCTGCGCTTGCGTCAGCAGTTGGCTGTTACCCAGCAATTGCTAGAACAAGAGAGACGGATAACGCCGCTACGCCAACAGCAACAAGCGCTGGCAACGGTTGTGACTGCGCTACGGCAACCCAATGTGCAGGTGTTACCGCTAGAAGGGGTCGGCAGCGCTGTCGGGGCGGCTGGCAGTCTGCTGATGGTTCCCGATCAGTCGCAGCTAACGCTGGTGGCAATTAATTTGCCGCCTTTGCCCGTCGGTCAGGTTTATCGCCTCTGGTTTTTGGCTGAGCGACCCAGTCAGGCCATTTACTGCGGCCAGTTTAACAACCGCTTGTCAAACACGGCTCGCTGGACGGCTCCGGCAGCCGTTTGTCGCCAACTGCCTGAGAAGCTGCTGCTGACGGTTGATGGGGAAAATGACCCGCTGACCTCTGCTGGCCCTTTGGTGATGCAAAGCAAAACCTCTTGAGGGCGGCTGGCTAAAATCTCCCTTAAAGCGCTGTCTGGCTGACAGGCCGGAAGTCTCAAGCGGAAAGTGCTAGAACAGTGATCAGTGTTTGTTCTGAGTACCGTTCATGCAATATCGTCGCTTTGGTCGTACAGAGCTACAAATGCCTGTTTTTTCCTGCGGAGGTATGCGCTATCAGCATGCCTGGAAAGATGTGCCGCTGTCGCAAATTCCAGCCAAAAATCAGCAAGCCCTAGAAGCGACGATTGGCCGTGCGGTTGATCTAGGCATCAACCACATTGAAACGGCTCGTGGCTACGGTACTTCTGAAATTCAGCTAGGGCAGGTTTTGCCGCAGTTGCCCAGAGAAAAATTGATCGTCCAAACCAAAGTATCTCCCAAACCCGATGCCAAAGAATTTCGGCAAACGGTAGAGCAGAGTCTGAAAAATTTGCGCTTAGATTACGTTGATTTGCTGGGGCTACACGGCATCAACACGCCAGAAATTCTAGAATACAGCCTGCGTCCGGGGGGCTGCCTAGAGGTGGCTTGCCAGTTGCAGCAGCAGGGCAAAGTACGTTTCATTGGCTTTTCAACCCATGCACCAACCTGGTTAATTCAGGCGGCGATCGCCACGGGACGGTTTGACTATGTCAATCTGCACTGGTACTACATTTTTCAAGACAACTGGTCGGCGATCGCGGCGGCTCAGCAACACGACATGGGCGTATTCATCATCAGCCCTGCCGACAAAGGCGGTCATCTCTACAACCCACCGCCGAAACTGGTTGATTTGTGTGCGCCGCTGAGTCCGATGGTATTTAACGACCTGTTTTGTCTCAGCCACCCGCAGGTGCATACCCTTAGCATTGGCGCAGCCCAAGCCAGCGATTTTGACGAGCATCTCAAAACGTTAGCGCTGCTCGACCAGGCAGACGAGATTTTGCCCCCGATTTTAGCGCGTTTGCAGCAAGCGGCGATCGCCCGACTGGGGGCAGACTGGTTGCAAACCTGGAAAGTGGGTCTACCTGCGCCTGAAGACACCCCAGGGAATATCAATATTCCTGTCATTTTGTGGCTGCGCAATTTGCTAGAAGCGTTTGATATGGAAGCTTACGCTCAGGCTCGCTATAACCTGTTAGGCAACGGCGACCACTGGTTTCCGGGGCAAAAGGCAGACCAGCTAGAAGCGGTGGATTTAAGTCAATGTTTGGCTCAAAGCCCCCATGCAGAGAAAATTCCGGCGTTGCTAGCAGAGGTAGAACAGCGCTTGGGCGGCCAAGCGGTAAAACGACTGTCACGTTCCTAAATCGCTTGGCTCTGAATCGCCAAGCGACTTTAGCTGCGGTTTAAGCGGCAAAGTCAGCCATAAAGCTGCCATAGTGAACCTGCTGATAAAGTCCTTCAATTTTGTCGAGCGTGGCGATTTCACCCAGGCGATCGCCCATATCGCGCAGCTTGATCAAGGCTTGCTGATAGCAGTGCAGCGCCGTTGTCGTCTTTCCCAAGCATTCGTAGATCTTGCCCATCTGGCTAAAGATGCGGCCTGCGCCTCTTTCGTCTTCAATGGCTGCAAAAATTGTTAAAGCCTGCTCGTAGTAGCTGATAGCCAGGTGGGGATGGCCGGTTTGCTGGCTGAGGGCTGCCAAATGGCCCAAAATCATGCCTTTTTGCTGCAACGTTAAAACGTCGTCAGCGGTTGAGCCTTGGCAGAGGTCTAAAGCAGCTTCGTAGCAGCTCAGGGCATACATAAACAACTGCAGATGGCGATAGGTTTTACCCATATAGCTCAGGGTTGAGGCTTCACCCGTGCGATCGCCGAGCTGCCCTCGCAGGGTGAGCGCGACTTCTAAATGCTTGAGGGCTTGGTGGTAGTTGCCTAAGTGGTAGTAGGCAACGCCAAGGTTGTGCAGAGCCGTTGCATAGCTAGGGCGATCGCTGCTATCTGCCAAAATGGTGACAGCTGTTAGACACAGGCTGCGCGTTCGTTCGTGCTGACCCAAATGGGCATAAATCGCCCCTAGGTTGTTCAGCATCAAACCCACTTCCGGCAAACTGCCTGCTAAACGAAAGGCTTTAACGGCTTGCTGATAGTAGGCGATCGCGTCAGCTAGCTTCCCCGATTGCCGATGTAGACCTGCTAGGGTGGCTAAGTGCAAACCTTGCTGATGATCGGGGTGGCTGGTGGGCGAGGCTACCTCGGCGGCGACTGCCTCTGGTTCAGCGTCCCCCATCTCTTGCCAGACAAAATAAATGCAGTTCAAGGTGGCTTCCATACCGGGCCAGCAGTTGAGGTGCTGATGCCAAGCCAGCAACGTTTGAAAGGTGTCTAAGGTGGCGGTAAAGTTGCCTTGATCAAACTGTCGCCAGCCTTGAGCAAAGAGTCTATCTAACTGCTCGGCTTCAATTCCTAAGTGAGTTTGAATTCGAGCCGCTATGAGATCTTGGTACAGACAGATGGCTAGCAAATGAGTGGGGCTAGTAACAAAGCACTGCAGCAAAGCTTGGGGGCACATAACACTCTCTCCGGGTGGACTCACCAAAATCTACTTCTACAGAAAGAGAAGTTATGCAGTTTTTCGCCTTTAAAGGCTGCTGATCCTCTACCGCCCGCGATATTTATCAAGAATCTTGTACTGCCAAGCGACCTCTTTCGCTAGAGGGAGGCTTGGGAGTTGGGGCATCTATCAAGCTAGAGACTGAACAACAATTAGCTTTTCAATCTTTTTGCGGCTATGCGGCAGCAAAGATTCTCTGGCAACCTTGGGTCGCATCGACGAGAATCTAAGCGCTCAAGCAGGCGGCTAGACGAGCCTGGAAAATTGGCCGGACGTCCCCTTGCCGATGGATGCCCAGGGCGAGGGGTGAGTCTTGCACCCATTGCCAATCTAGGTTGGCAGATGGCTCTCAAGCCTTGTAGCCGTTTCGACAACGGCTACAGGTTGCTATTGATGGGGATACCTCGCGGGTAGAGGTAACTGAAACATTAGGCAGGCTGCTTTTAGGGCAAATAGCCAAAAGCGGCAAAAACATTGAGAAGCGAGGATTAGAGCAGTTGATGTCTACTTTCTCGCTAATTTTTATTGCCATTCTTGGCATTGCGTTACTGCTATTTTTGGTCATCGTAACGCGCATTCACGCTTTTATTGCGTTGCTCATAACTAGCCTGTTTGTTGCCATTATTGGCGGCATTCCCCCGGCGGAAGTGGCCGATGTGATTCAAACAGGTATGGGAAATACCCTGGGCTATATCGCCATCATCATTGGCTTAGGAGCCATGTTTGGCGAACTGCTACAAGCCTCTGGCGGAGCCGAGATTATCTCAAACACGCTGATTAAACGAGCCGGAATTGAACGAGCGCCTTGGGCTTTGGGCTTTACGGGGCTAATCATTGCTATTCCGGTGTTTTTTGATGTGGCTTTGATTTTGTTTATTCCGCTGGTGTACAGCATGGCTCGCCGGACAGGGCGATCGCTGCTGTATTACGGCATTCCGCTGGTGGCTGGTATTGCCGTGGCTCACAGCTTTATTCCGCCCACGCCAGGGCCTGTCGCTGTTGCTGGCTTGTTGGGGGCAGATTTGGGCTGGGTGATTTTGTTTGGTTTGATTGCCGGGATTCCAGCCATGATTGTGGGCGGAATTTATTTTGGTAAGTACATTGCCGACAAGATTTACATTGACCCGCCAGCCGAAGACGCTGCCTCAGAAGCCGCTCAGCAAAATGAAGCCGCCGCGATCGCTGAAACCGTATCTCGCCAGACTAAGCAGCCGCTTTCGTTTGGGTTGGTGGCTGGCATTTTAGCTGTACCGCTAGGGCTGATTTTGCTCAATACGGTGTCTGATGTGGTGCTGCCTGAAGAGAGCCTTTTGCGTAACTGGATTGCCTTTATTGGCCATCCCTTTACGGCGCTGATTTTGGCCGTGTTGCTGGCGATGTATTTTTTGGGCACTCAGCAAGGGTTTTCGCGACGGGAAGTGTTAAAGTTTGCCACGCGATCGCTCGAACCTGTAGGGCTAATCATTCTGGTGACGGGGGCAGGTGGCGTTTTTGGCAGAGTGCTGGTTGAAACGGGTGTGGGTGAAGCTTTAGCCAATGTGATGGCGGCTTCTAATTTGCCTATTATTTTGCTGGCCTTTTTAATTGCAACGGTGGTGCGGGTGAGCCAAGGATCGGCCACCGTCTCTATGGTGACGGCTGCGGGGCTGATGGCTCCTGCTGTAGAACTGGGTAACTATTCAGCGCCGATGGTGGCAGCCATTACGATTGCGATCGCCTGCGGAGCTACAGTGCTTTCCCATGTAAACGACTCTGGCTTCTGGCTGGTGGGTCGGTTTTTTGACATGGACGAAGCCCAAACTTTGAAATCTTGGACGGTGATGGAAACGATTGTCGGCGTCGTAGGGTTTTTAGTGGTGTTGGTGCTGAGCTTTTTCTTGTAAACACAGATTCGAATCATGAAAACCGTAAACTACATCATTGGTGTCGATATCGGCACCACCAGCACTAAAACCGTCTTATTTTCAGCCAAAGGCGATGTGGTTGAGCAACAGGCCATTGAGTATCCGTTGCTCTCACCCACCCCAGATGTGCAAGAACAAGACCCGGATGAAATTTTTCGAGCCGTGGTCAACAGCGTTAAAACCGTGGTGGCTAACAGTGAAATTGCGGTTGAAGATTTGGCTGGTCTTTCCTTTAGCGCGGCCATGCATAGCCTGATTGCGGTCGATCCGCAGGGACAGCCGCTAACGCGCAGCATTACCTGGGCCGATCGCCGCAGCGCCCCCTGGGTGGAAAAAATTCGTCAGCGCTATGACGCCCATGCCCTTTATCGCCGCACGGGTACCCCCATTCACCCCATGTCGCCCCTGGTTAAGCTCACCTGGTTGCGCCATGAGCACCCTGATTTGTTTGCTCAAGCCGCCAAATTTATTTCAATTAAGGAATATGTGCTGTACCGCTGGTTTGGCGAATATGTGGTGGACTATTCCATCGCCAACGCCACCGGGCTGTTCAACATGCAGACGCTCAATTGGGATGCTGAAGCCTTAGAGATTGCTGGCGTCTCTGCCGATCGCCTTTCGCGACTGGTACCGACGACCCATGTTTTGCAACCCCTGCAGTCGGAGGCCGCAGCGGCGCTGGGGCTACCGACTAACCTGCCTGTGGTGATGGGGGCTAGCGACGGTGTCCTAGCTAATTTAGGCGTGGGGGCGATCGCTCCTGGCGTGGTAGCGGTCACAGTGGGCACCAGCGGCGCAGTCCGAGCCGTTGTAGATCAGCCTCAAACTGACCCGCAAGAGCGGCTGTTTTGCTATGCCCTCACCGAGCAGCAGTGGGTGATTGGCGGTGCGGTCAACAATGGGGGGATGATTTTGCGCTGGGTGCGGGACAACCTGGCCGATGCGGAGGTCGATACGGCTCATTTGCTGAAGCAAGACCCCTACGACATTTTGACGGCGATCGCTGATACCGTTCCCCCTGGCTCAGAAGGGCTTATCTTTCACCCTTATTTAGCGGGCGAGCGATCGCCCCTGTGGGATGCCAACGCCAGAGGTAGCTTTTTTGGTTTGGCGCTGCACCACACCAAAGCGCACCTAATTCGGGCGGTACTAGAGGGCATTGTCTATAACCTCTACGTGGTGCTAGAAGCCTTACAGGATATTATTGGCCCTGCCAAAAGCATTCAGGCGACGGGTGGCTTTGCCCGCTCGACGGTCTGGCGGCAAATGCTAGCCGATGTTTTTGACCGGGCTGTGATTATTCCTGAAACTTACGAAAGCTCCTGTTTTGGCGCGGCGGTGCTAGGGCTATATGCCCTAGAGCTGATCCCCAGCCTCGATCGCGTGTCAGATATGATTGGCGAAACCCACCGCCACCGTCCTATCCCTGAAAACGTCTGCAAGTACCGCAAGGTGCTGCCTTTCTACACCCACCTGCTCAACCACTTTAAGGGCGAGTACGCAGCGATCGCTGCAATTCAAACAGAGTTGGGGAAGCCGTAGCGGCTGAGTTGGCTGCGCCGCAGCTTTGCTCAATCGCAGTTTGGATATAGCGCTCGGCGGTGGCGGTGGGCGATTGGGCTGCTATTTGCAGAGCATCGGCCCAGAGGTAGCGATCGCTAAAGTAGGTAATCTGCCTGAGCGCCTGATCTTCAGGCGAGGCTTGTTCGATGGCCAGTTGAGTTTTCAACACGGTGAGTTCATCGGCAATAACCGCCTGTCGCTCGGCAGTCATAACCCGAAAGGGAATGCGGTATAGCTCAGCAGCAAACGGCCCGCCATAAACCTGCCATAGGTAGGTTTGCCCAGGTTGCAACGGGGTTTCAGCCCCGTATGGCAGCTCGGTTGTCTCGGCGGTGGGTTCGGCTTGCCAGATGGGTTCACCCGTTTCTATGGGGCTGATCGCTATTTGGGTCACTGGGCCTTGCCAGACAAACAAGGGGCGATCGCTCCAAACGGTCAGCTCACTTTGGGGCACAATCAGCGGCGACACAATACAGACATCGCCTCGTGAACCGCCAGCGCTAGGGGGAAACGGCGGCTGGGGCGGTGTTTGGGCGTGGGCTAGCCCGCCGCTAAAGCCCAGCGTCGCCAGTAACCAGAGCGGCCTAAACGTGAACCGCTGGCAGACGTTCCAAAAGGAGGGTTGAACCACGAAATTAACCATTAGATTTACTCGACAATAGAGGGGGGGCGAGATAGGCCAGGATCACAGCGCTAGGCAGCAACCAGGGGATCAGAATTAAACCAGAAATGTAAAGCTGCAAAACCGCTAAGCCATACAGGGCGATGGCGCTGACCAGAACGCCCCCTTTTTGCCAGCGTTGGGCAGCGGCAGGCGAAAGCCACAGCGTTAGCGCTTTGGCTAGCAGGGCGGCTAAGCCTACCAGCCACAGGTCAGGTAAGGGCACAACCCAGTGGCGGTTGAGAAAATGGTGAAACTGATAAGCATGCAGTTCCCCCCCCGGCACGATGGTATTGAGGCGGGCTGTGTTTTGTTGCTGCTGCCAGTAGCGCAAAGCCGGATTAAGCGGGTAGTTGTCAGCACTGAAGGCATTGACCCCGGCATCGCCATACCCACCTGGCATAATCAACAGCACCGACTGCGAAAATTCCTGACGTAATTCAGCAGGCGATCGCGCTAAAAACTGCCATGCGGGAATCTGGCGATAAATTTGCTGAGGCGGCAGCGAAAAGTCCACAATGGGGTACAGCCAGCTCTGAGCCAGCCGAAACGAAAAAGCGGTGAGCGGCTGCAAACGCGATCGCGCTGTACTCTGCTGATAAGCCAGCGCCAAAGGCGACTCAGTTGTCGGCTGATCGGTGGTTTCTGCGGCTAGCGCCAGCAAGGCCGTAAACGGCAGCGGCCAATTTTCGTAGGGTTGGGCAGGCAGCAGATTGGGGCGTTGCCCTTGAGATAACAGTTGAATATCGCCCTGCCAGGTGGGTATAGACGTCGCCAAAACGGGCAGCGGATTGAGCCAGGTGCCGTTGTCGTCTCGATGGGTGGCCAAAATCACACGAGCCTGGGTTTGCTGATAAAAAGTGGTTAAAGCCGCCCGTAATCTGTCGTCTTGCTCAGCCAGCGGTCGATCCAAAATATAGTCAATGCCGATAGCAGTGGGTTCCAGGTTGGCTGCTTGCTCAACCAACCGCGCCAGGTAGCGCCGATCCATCGGTCGCGGATCGCCGATGCCTCCTTTAATCAGCGAGTCATTATCTACCTGTACGAGCAAAATGTCAGGGGTGGCGGCGGGCACTTGTTGGGTCACATGGCGGTAAACAGCTTGCGCCCAGATGCGCTGTTGCAACAGCCAGCCTTGCAGCGGCACCAGCGTACTCAAAACCACGCAGCTAGCCAGGGCGATCGCTTCGTGACGTTTGGGTAGCCAGCGCTGCATGTGCTGCCGCCAGCCCTGCTGCGGTATTTGAAAAAGCTGCGAACTGGGGTGGCGAAATAACGAAGGCACCAGATGGGCTGCTGGATAAATCAGGCTTTTATCGCGCAGGTGTTGGCAGGCGGTTATCAGTGCGGTATGTACCGCCTGGTATTGCCCCAAGGCTTGCAAAAACTGAAGCAAAAAGACCTGCGCCACCTGGTTATGAATCGGCTCTCGCATGATGGCGACCTGGCTTAGCCCCAAATCGATGAGTGATTCGGCAATATTTAGCCCGCTGCAGGAGTTAAACAGGGCAAATTGCAGACCGTTTTGCTGGGCGATCGCCAGTTTTGGCCCTATCTCTCGCAGGCTGATTGAAGCACCCGGAGCGATCGCCAGTTCTCCACCCGTCATGGCCGTTTCGTTGCTGTGTCCAGCAAAAAGCAAAACGTCCCACCCCAGCGGCTCGGTGAGGGCGGCAACAATGGTTTGCTTCAAATCAGCGATCGCCTGCTGAGGTTGCCAGCCGATAAACCGTACCTCAGCTAGCCGATCTAAGCTGGCGATCGCCGTGCGGTCAGCCGCAAAATCCAGACCCGTTTCGTCGCCTAAAATGACTAAAATTCTAGGCCGCGATCGCCGTTTGCTGGTTGGCTTTGCCGTGGGTCGCCGAATGTTGGCAGGCGATCGCGCCAAGCGCACAGTGCCAGCCCCGGCAAATTCAGCAGTGATTTCCCACGCCTCCCAGGGCAGCCGAGCCAAGGCCAGCGGCGTACAGGTGAGAAACAACTCTAAGGGGCGATCGGGGTGGGCTTGCGCCGTTTGTGCTAGCTGCGATCGAATTTCGAAAAGTTCTGAACTGCGAAGCCAGCGATTGAACTCGTAGATTAACTGGGCTTCAGCCGCTACTAGCTGAGCTTGCCAGTCGGTAAGGGGGGTGACGCTGCCGCTCGCTTGAACTCTGCCGCGCAGGGCATCGCTGGGCGGTGGCTTTGGCTGAGTCAGTTGTAGGGTTTGATAAAAGCTCAAATAGGCCGATTGCCACTGGCGGTAACACTCCATAACATAGTGAGGTGCCGGTAACTCGGCCTGGATCTGCAACCCCTGACCCCAGCTCAGCTCAAACAGGCAGATGGGGTCAACCTGCTGAATTTTGAGGCGATGAAAACCCTCAACCGTCATGGCACATTCCAACCCTATGCTTCATTGTCTGGCATAAAGGCGAAGGGTGGCAGTTGAATCGTTGTGCCCGACGGCAAATCGATAGATACCCAAAACTGCTCATCCAGACTGCCAATTACCTGGCCATAGAGATAACTGCTGGGGCTATGAGGTTCCAAAGTATGTTCTACCAAGAGCTGCTCGGCATCGCGAATGCGCAAATAAGTACCCGCGAGTAAGCGATCGCCAGGTCTTGGCCCCACAATCACCAGCAGCGACCACTCAGACGGCTCAGACGGCAAAGCGCCCGCAACCGCATATAGCCGCAGCAAGCCCTGTTCCCAGCTAATGTCTCGGTAAGCCCCCCGAGCCTGAGGGGTGAGCTGAACCCCGCTACGCTCCAGTTCGCTTAAGACGGTTTCTAGCTCACTGGCGGTTGAGCGCAGCGCCGTAGCGGGTCGCAGCGTCGGTAAGAGTTGCCAAGCTAAGTTAGCGGCGGTTTGGTCTAGCTGGTTCCGCAACCAGAGGCTAGCGTTGATCGCGGCTTGCCCCAGCGATGCTGGTGACGATTCGGCAGGCAAAGGGGGCGTTTGCCCTTGCTGCGTCTGGTAAAGCCAGTTGACCCAATCAGGCTGCTGGAATAAAGCCGCCCCCAGCGACCAGGGTAAGCGCTGCCAGATGGGGGTAGGATCGGCGTGAATGACGGGTTGCAAGGCTTGTAAGCGCTGCCTTAGTTGGGCTGGGCTGGCAAAGTCGAGGGGGGGGGCAGATAGGGGCATTGCCGCTGCGTCTAAGCAACGTAGATAGAGCAGCAGTTGATCGGCGTCTAAGTCAAACCAACTGAGGGGCACAGAATAGGTCCAATCGTCTTCAGCCGTTGCTAAAGTCTGCTGCTGGCTGAGCTGATCGTGCCGCAGATAGCCCTGAATCATCACCTGGCTGCTGTCTTCTTCAACCTGAACCAGCACATAGAAATGGGGAATAAAGTCGGCTAGCTCTACGGCTGCGCGTGGAATGCTGACCACTTCGTCCCAAAGACTGCCGATAGTTAGCAAACACAGCTTGAATGCTCCCACCTGCAAATTGCAAATTGCCGACAATAATAAGTTGTTATAGGCAGGTTGCTCTAGAGTGCTGTGCTGCTGATTGAGGCTTAAGTCGGGCGATCGCTCTGCTAACCAGTGTTCTAAGCCGACGAGTCCTAAGCGATTGAGATAGCTCTGCCATTGCCGATCGGGTGCAAGGGTTGACTGGCTCAACTGGGCTAGCTCAACTAGCTCTGACGCTGTCAGCGCGATCGCGTTGGTATCGATCGCTTCGTGCTCTAGCGAATCGGCTAAATTTTCTGGGTAGGTGATCATGATTCCAGGCTCCGAGTGTCTAAGTAGCAGCAGAGGTGATGACTTAAACAGCTACGGGGGCTTGTACTGGCAGTAGCTGCCTCTGCTTCAGCTTCCTGCAACAGCGTATCGACTTGTTCAGCGAGGGCGGCTGAAATTTTTTCGTCTAACAATTTCAGCCGATCGGGGGGGAGATGGGTTTGCACTTTTGCCCGAATGCGATCGCCTAAAAGCTGTAGCAGCCGATGGCGAATGTCGGCTCTAAGCTGCTTTAGCTTCAGCAGGCGGCTCACCTGATACTGCTGGCTCAGCCCAACTTGGTGAGCAATGTCGCCCATTGCCAAATCTTGGCAGTGAAACAGTTTGAGGGCGTGCAAAAACTGCTGAGGGGATTTGTTTTTTCGTCGCTGTAGCTGAGCGACCCACTGCTCAATTACCTCAGCGATCGCCTGATCAAGACACTGCATCAGTTGCTGGCGGTAGAACTGCAAAAACGCCTGCAATTCGTCTTCAGCTTCAGCCGCTTGTTGGGCGTGTAAGCCTTCTACGACCGCTCCAAACTCTGGCTGGTCGAGCGACTCGGTTGGGGTAGCCCCAGTGCGCACATAGATGCGGTATTGGCGTAAATAAGTGGCGATCGCTTGGAGCTGAGCAAACAAGTCATTCGGCTGAGCCTGAAGCTGAACGGGAAGGCGATCGGCAATGCGCTCTAGTTGGGCGGTGGTGGGGGGAATGCAAGCGCTAACGGTGCCCTGTTGGCGTTGCTGTAGGCGATCGTGGCGATATACCTGGTGATAAGCCTGTAGTAAGGCTGCGGCTTGAAAAATTTCTGGTGGCGTCAGCCGATGAAATTCGCTAAAAATGCGCTGGAGTTGTTTAGGATGGGTGTCGTTCAAAATTGCCCAATCACTAATCAGGTAGACGCCCTGCTGCAGCAAAAACTGGTTGAGTTCGCGGTGGTGCCGCACCCGCCGAATCACCCAGGTGTTGAGGCTGGCTTTTTGCGGATTGTAGGTTTGTAAAATGTCTGTCGCCAGCGGTCGATACGCATCAGGCGAAAGCTGATGCAGCGATTCTAAAGGATACGTCTCATCTAAAACGTAAGGAAACAGGTCGTAGCGACTAAAGCCATGCCGCTGACCAAACTGGCTTTCTAGCTGCCGACAGACAAACTGAGTTTGGTGAGAAATCAAACAGCGCAAACTGCCTTCTGCCAGCGCAAAAGCGGCTACTGACGAAGAATCGAACTGCTGAAAAAGCGTCCATAACCGCTGCTGCAAGGCGCTGTCAGAACGACCTGCAAATTCGTCTAAAACTTGTTTGAGAAATACTTTCAGGGTTGGTAAGGTAACCAAATGCGGTCGGCTAGCGGCATCAATTCGCACTAGACGCCAGTAACGCGGAGACAACTCGGCAGGAGCAATCATGAATGGCCAGTTAATGCTGACGGCGGTTGTTTCCCAGGTTACATAGGTTTGGCGCATTCGTGCGGTATTCACTACGGGTATCTGTCCATCGACCTGCATTGAGCTTTACTGCTGATGACATCAGACCTATGCAAAGAGGGTATAAAATTGTGATTTTTCTCTTAAAAGGGGTCATATCCCTGGCGCTAGATGGGCGCAAATAGATTAGAGTAATACTGTCTAAGGACAGCACAGCTCATGAGTGATACGACGGCATTTTTGGCTGGATGCGCGACGACGGGCGTGGCGGCACTTTTGCTTGTCTTGGCTCGGGCTAGCGTTGATGAAACTGCGCCTCTGCTTCCTAATTCTGCCAACAATTTTGCTGAAGAAGCGATCGCTCCTCCTTTGCAGGTACCGCCGCCGCCTGTAGCGCCAACCACCAACAGCGATCTAGAAGAACAGCTTCGTCGAGAGCTAGAAAGTCAGCAAGACATGACCACTGACTTAGAAACTCAGCTCAAACAGCAAGAGTTACTCATTCGGACGCTAGAAGAAAAATTAGACGGTCAGCAGCAAAATACGCAGGCGACGCTGGCACAGTTGCAAGAATATCAGCAGTCTTTAACTGAGCTTAGCCTTAACCAAAATCGCTCAGCCGAAGTGGGTAGCCGTAGTGAGACTCAAACGCTGGTGCTTTGGCTCGGGGCGGGCTTTTTGCTAGCGCTGATTTTGGGTGGGGGTGTTGTGCTGATTGTGCTGCTGATTATGGTTTCTCAGTCACAACGGCGATCGCCGCGTTCTTATCAAATGGTGTATCCGCCTAGCCCGCCGCCGCCGCCCTATCGCTACTACGAGCAAGAGTTTTTACCCCCCCCTACGCTGTATCCTCGCCGCACCGAAGCCCACGATCCCTACGACTTTCGCTAAGGCAGGCGATCGCGGCTGTGCTAAGGCAATTTAAAGACAGACACTCTTGCCTAACCGCTTAACCTGAGGCAGCCGTTTGGGTGTTTAACCCAAAGCCCTAAGCCATGCCCGCCCCAACAGCTCAAGCTACCTATAGGGAAATGATATTTGCGGACAAGGTAGGTTGGGAGTAGAAAAGTTTCTGCTGTTGGGTTTCGGTTCTCAACCCAACCTACTGGAGATCGGCGATCGCCTTGGCAAACAACATCCGCTTCCTTCGTAAGACAAGCGTTAAGATTAGTCGATTGACCTTGATAAGCTTTTTCACTAGATTAAGATTAATCGATTAATCTTATTGCTATGCTTGAAATTTCCAAAGAAGATATTATCTCTCGTCTTCAATTTGATAATCCTTGGTGGAGTGCTGGTAAAAAGGGGAAGATCCTCTACCAGAATTCTCCTCGACGAAAGTACTTTGAGACTTTTTCTCGGAACATTTTAGATACCAGTGTGCGTCGAGCAATTGTTTTGATGGGGCCAAGACGTGTTGGTAAAACGGTCATGGTCTATCACAGTATTCGGATGCTTTTAGATGCTGACGTTAGCGCCGAAGATATTTTGTATTTATCTCTCGAAACTCCAATCTATACTGGATTGGCTTTAGAGCGAATACTCCGTTACTTTCAAGAATTATTTAATCACGAACGCGATTCAAAGCTATTTATCTTTTTTGATGAAATTCAGTATTTACGTGAATGGGAAATTCACCTTAAATCGCTGGTCGATTCGTTTCCAAACTATCGTTTTATCGCTACTGGCTCTGCTGCTGCCGCCCTACGCTTGAAAAGCACTGAATCTGGAGCTGGTCGCTTTAGTGATTATGTTTTGCCACCGCTAACGTTTGCTGAGTACTTAATGTTTATTGGAAGAGAAGATGAATTAATAACATCTGAATCTCATGGATTGGAAGGGTATGCCTACTTACCTCGAAATATAGAAGAATTAAATAGAGAGTTTGTTAATTACCTTAACTTTGGTGGCTATCCAGAAGCAGTTTTTTCTGAGACGATTCGGTTAGATCCGGGTCAATACATAAAAAGTGACATTATTGACAAAGTTTTACTACGTGATTTGCCAAGCCTTTATGGCATCAGTGATATTCAAGAACTTAATAGGCTTTTTACTACCTTGGCGTATAACTCTGGCAACGAGGTGAGCTTGGATGGCTTATCAAAATCCTCTGGTGTTGCTAAGAATACTATTAAGCGTTATCTCGAATATCTTGAAGCGGCATTTTTAATTCGTCGAGTTGAAAGAATTGATCAAAACGCAAAGCGGTTTAAAAGAGCAATGTGCTTCAAGGTTTATTTGACTAATCCATCAATGCGGGCAGCTTTGTTTGGGCAGCTTGAAATAAATTCTGAAGCTATGGGGGCTATGACTGAAACGGCAATTTTTAGTCAGTGGCAACATAGTAAAATGATCGAGCTTTACTATGCGCGTTGGAAGACAGGAGAGATTGATATTGTCCATTTAGATCAAGTCCACCAATTACCTTCTTGGATTGTTGAAGTTAAGTGGAGTGACCGACCCTATAATTCAACTTCTGAGCTTGATAACTGCATAGAATTTGTCAAGAAAAACCCAGGCATATTTCAACCTATCAAGATTACTAGTCGAACGATTAGAGATAACAATTTTGTGTACAGGGGTGTAAGGTTTGAATTTGATTTAGCTAGTCTGTATGCTTACACGCTTGGTGCCAATATATTGCGAAATATTGATGCAAAAGTTCAGCGACAACGCGATCGCTTAATGTCTGATCAGTAGGACTCTATAAATTGCGTCTAAACAACTTCAAGAAAGATGCCTAACGTTGCCCATCATCCAACGGAGATAACCTTTGCACCACAACTGATTTACTCTCGGCGGTCGGGTGCATAGGCTTGTTGGGCTTTGCTAAAACTAAGTCGGCTCTATATGGATTTCGGGGAGGTCTGAGCCAGAAAAGGATTGAAA
>NZ_JBQLZL010000085.1:0-2496 GCF_052168255.1 Almyronema sp.
CAGAATAGAATGGGCTTGAAGTGCCTGATTCTGGGTTGCCTAACGTAAGTGCTTAAAGCCATCTTCGCTGGCCAGCACGTATTCAGCTACTTCTACTGCATCAACCCGCAAAGGCAACGCGGGGCTGTCTTGGGTGTGAGGCTGAACCTTTCGGCAAGATACCTCTGACGTTGATTGAGGCGGCTGCGCTTGCTGAGTGGAAATTCGAATGGCAAAGGTTGTTCCAGCACCATCAGCTGAATGGCATAGCAACTGTCCGCTATGGCGTTCGTTAACAATTTGGTAGCTGATGGCTAGCCCCATCCCTATCCCTTTGCCTACAGACTTGGTTGTAAAGAACGGATTGAAAATTTTCTGCTGTAGGGTTTCAGGAATACCGGGGCCATTGTCTGCGATCGCAATTTCAACCCATTGATTGTCTAGTGTGGAAGTGCTGATGGTGATTGTTAGGGGTTGCGGTTCAGGGGTGGTGTTAGCCTTTTGTTTTTGGCCTATCTCTTCTAGGGCATCAATAGCATTGGCTAACAGATTCATAAATACTTGATTCATCTGACCAGGGTAGCACTCTACTAGAGGCAAGTTTTCATAGTTTTTGACCACCTGAATTTCGGGTCGATGGGCGTTTGCCTTTAGCCGACTGCCTAAAATCATTAGAGTGCTGTCTAGCCCCTCGTGAATGTTGACCGCCTTAAACGCGGCTTCATCCATACGGGCAAAGTTGCGTAGGGAGAGCACAATTTCACGAATACGTTCGGTGCCCAGCTTCATCGATCCGATCAATTTGGGCAAGTCTTCGCGGATAAAATCCAATTCTGTGTCTTCTATGTCATCGCTCATGGCTGAAGCAGATAGCGGGTATGACTGCTGATAACGATCGACCAATTCCAGCAAATCTTGGGTGTAGCTTTGAATGTGGGTAATGTTGCCGTGGATAAAATTTACTGGGTTATTGATTTCATGAGCCAGTCCGGCCACCAGTTGTCCCAAACTTGACATCTTTTCAGACTGCACCAGGTGAGCTTGCTGGCGGCTGAGCTGCTCTAGGGCTTCGGCTAATTTGTCGTTTCTTTGGTTGAGCTGAACGAATAGGTGGTTAACTTGCTGAATCAGCTGATTAAAGGATTTGGCTAAATCTCCAACTTCGTCTTTATATTGAATCGGAATCTGCAAGTCAAAATTGTTTTCGTAGGTGACCTGACGGGCAATTTTAGTAACCGCCTGGATAGGGCCAGCGATCGCCCGACTGGTCAAAACAGCAATCACCGAGGCGATGGCCGCAGAGAGGAGTAAACTGCCCAAAATAATTGAATTGCGAATAGTTTCTGCCTGCTCTAGGGCGGCGGTTGCGCTAATGTCACGGGTTTTGGCTAGCGCTACAAACGGCAAAAGCTGTTCGGGGAACTCAATAAAATCGACAAATTCTGGACTTTGGACAAAATCAACCAGCAGGTTTTGTTTGGCCTCAGCGCTTTCTGGGGTTTGGGAAAGGCGGTCGATATTTTGAATGAAGGCTTCGGTGCGATCGCGGAACTTTTCTACCGTGACAGCATACTGATCGAGCAGGCGATCAAGCTCGGTTGGCTGCTCAGGATTGGTCACAGACGTAACTGAAGCGCTTGAGCCTGATACACCAGTTCTTAGCAAACCTTTCGCTGATTGCTGGCCTCTCTGAGGCTGTGCCGTGACTCCAAGGTGTTCGCGTCTTTGCAACAACTGCTGGATTTCAGCGACTCGAACTAATAGGTTCTGGCTTTCGAGCCGAAATCGTTCTGAGTCGTCTAAGTAGGGCGAAAGTTGTTTGACAGGACGATTGTAGAGAATCGCGACCTGTAAGTCACTGAGCAGTTCCCGTTTAGCTTTGGCCTGCCGACTGACTTCTAAGGCTTGTTTTTGGTAGTGATTGCCTACCGCCAGTCCCACAATGCTTCCGGTGAGGGCTAACCCAATAACCAAGCTATAGCCACAAATGATGCGGTTGCGAACTGTCATATAGGTCAACCCAGCCTAGATCAACGACGCAGGTAATGGAACCCATCACTGTAGCTAAGCATTCCCAGTTTCAAAGGGGACTGAAGCGTAGCTTCAACCCAGAACAACCCGCCCCTAACCCCTTTAGCAACTGCAATTGGAGGATGCTCTAAGCGGCTCAGCGCCTACTCCCCTCAAGGAATAAAGCAGGTTGCCAATAAATTTAGGATGCTCGGCGAGCAGAGCGACTGAGTTGACACTGGGTTTGACCATAGATGCTGACGAGATAGGGCGTCACGAAAGACAAGGCTCCAGCCAACCAGCGATCGCGATTCATCTCATTTTGCATTAAGGCTTTGCCGTGATTGATCGCAAACACCAGAGAACCCACAATGAGCGCCATGCGTACCGCCTGGGAGACAAAGGCTGGATTTCGTAAGCCTTGGCGGATGAACGCCGAACGGTTGCGCCATTCTGAGTCAGGGGTGTAGGCCAACGCCACTTTGTCAGGATTGCGGCTATTCCAGG
>NZ_JBQLZL010000085.1:2596-6558 GCF_052168255.1 Almyronema sp.
CGATATGAGAGCTAAAAGCGATAAGATGTAGACAAGTCTGTATAAATATGTTTTGATATGGCTCGCTCAAAATCGGCTGCAAAGCTACCTGCCCGCGATCGCATCATGAAAGCAGCGGCAGATCTGTTTTATCAAGAAGGGGTACAAAATGTGGGCATTGATCGCATCATCGCCGAGTCCGGCGTGGCGAAAATGTCTTTATACAACCACTTTAAGTCTAAGGACGCTTTGATTGCCGCTTGGCTACAGCAGCGCGATGCCAACTGGCGCGAGTGGTTTCAAAAAACGGTGGAAAAACAGGCGACAGATCCGGCTGAGCGGCTCCTGGCGATGTTTGACGCGCTCGAAGCATGGTTTTCGCAACCCGATTTTCGAGGCTGTGCCTTTATTAACGCTGCTGTTGAACTGGTTGATCCGGAACATCCCGGCTATCAGGTGGCGCTTGAGCACCAACAGGCGATCTATGACTATATTTTGAAACTGGTGAAGGCAGCCGCGATCGCAAATCCTGAAGTCGTGGCTGAGCAACTGCTGTTGTTGTTAGAAGGGGCCATTGTTGTAGCCATGATGCGGCGTAGTCCAGCCGCCGCCGCCCCTGCTAAAGCGGCAGCTACCAGATTGATTCAAGCCGCCTAACCTCGCGCCAGTCATACAGCCTAGGAATTCTTGATCTCGTAGCTGAAACTGGGCTGCTTTGTGGGTGGTGTCAGAGGGCTAGTTGCCCTTGCGTGCGTGCCTTGTTTTTTTGCTCAGCGCTTTAGTTGACATTAAACCAAACGTTCGGTACAGTCAAAATAGACAGAACGGTCTAACTAAAATTTACTTCCTACGCTTCCTCGGAGGTTGCTATGCAACTGACCAAACAAACGCTCACCCAACGAATCGACCGGGTTTACGATGTGCTGATAGTCGGCGGTGGCGCGGCTGGCCTCTCGGCAGGTATCTACTCACAGCGCTACCTGCTCTCAACGTTGATTATCGATAAAGGTAAAGCTCGCTCTTTTTGGATGCAGGAACTGCACAATTACTTGGGTTTGCCGCCAGAAACTCCTGGTCGTGAAGTGCTCAAGCAAGGCAAAGACCATTACCTCTCCCTTGAAGGCGACTATCTCAACGCCTATGTGGAAGATGTCATTGATGAAGGTCAAGTCTTTGCCGTGAAAGTGCGCATCGGTCGCCAGAATCCTACCTATAAAACCTTCCGGACTCGCTATTTGATCGCCGCTAGCGGCATCATCGACCATCTGCCCCAACTGGCCGACCTGAAAAATGTGTTCGACTATGCTGGATACAACCTGCACGTCTGTTTGATTTGTGATGGCTACGAAATGCGCGATCAGCGAGTTGGCGTCTTCGGCAGCAGCGAAGACAGTCTGCAAGTTGCCTTTGCGCTGGGCTGGTTCACGCCTTACATTACCCTATTTACCCATAGTGCCTTTGAAGTGGGGCAAAAACTGCGCGATCGCTTTGCTGAAGCTGGTTATATCCTCAACGAACAGCCCATTCGCCAATTTCTCGGCGAGAACCATCAAATGTCGGGGGTGGAACTCGAAAACGGTGCTGTGGTGGAACTCGATGCCGGACTCGTTTCGATGGGGTCTAAATATCATGCCGACTATCTGAAAGGGATCGACCTGACATACAACGGTGGCAACCTGGTAACAGATGCGATGAATCGCACCTCGCATCCTCGCATCTTTGCAGTTGGCGATTTGAAGGTTGGCATGAACCAGGTCGTTATCGCTGCTGCCGATGGGGCTAACGCCGCCACCCAAATTTGGCGCGATATTCGTCGCGCTGAAGGCTCTCGTCGCTCAGCAACAGCAGCAACCGCTGCTTAAAACACATCAAAAAGCTCAGGGTCGAAGGCGGGTTCAATCCCGGACTTGTTGAACAAGACAAACCTATCTGTCTAGACCTTAAACCCTTTTGCCACCAAAAGATAGCGACCGCATGGCCAGCTAGTATCCCTGTCTTTCTGCTACTTCGATCGCTGGCTCAAACCCGTTTAATACCGATTCTTCAAAAGAAAGGTACAGATGAGACTGACGAAACGGATGCAGCGCCAAGACTGTTCAATTCAAAATCGAAAATCCAAAATCGAGAATTGATATAACCTCACCCCAGGAAATTCATCATGGCAATTACTCAAGGCTTTCACCACGTTGGTCTGACCGTTCCCAACATCAACGCTACCCGCGATTTCTTCGTAGATGTATTGGAGTTCAAGCAAGTGGGCGAAGTGCCCAACTACCCTGCCTATTTTCTATCCGACGGCACCCATTTATTAACACTCTGGCAGGCAGTAGACCCCGACAAAGCCATTTCGTTTGATCGAAAAACCAACATCGGCTTGCATCATTTTGCCTTCAAAGTAGACAGTGTTGAAACCCTCAACACCGTCTATGAAAAGCTTAAAACCACCGAAGGAGTTGAAATTGAATTTGCCCCAGAACTGCTCGGCGGGGGGCCTACGCAACACATGATGTTCTATATTCCTGGCGGCATTCGCATGGAGTTGACGGCTCCTGCCAAGTAACTGAAAATTGGGGGCTATCTTTGCTGGCTGAGGCACATAGCTGAATGGCTAGGGTGCCGCCAGGGTCGAATAGTGCCATTTTCGGGTTCTGATGCAACCCCCCCTAATCAAATGAGAGGATGTTTTAAAAGGGGCCATCCGTGGGGCCAAGGCTACTCGAACCAGTTTGCAGAATACCTCATACCTCAAACGCCCACTTTACCGGAGAGGTTTATAGGGGGTGAGGGTAGCCAAATCTAGTCCAGGAGACTTTTCAGACATCCTCTAACGGGGGACTGCCGCGAAATTTGACGTCGTTCTTTTATGCTCACTCTCTAGGAAACTTGATGATGACTATTCCTGGCTGGCAAAAAGCAGAATCCCCTTTTCATTCCGGCGAACAAGCTATTCAAGCACGGTTGGGGGGGCGCGAAAAGATGGAAAGCTTTGGAAGACGAGTGATTCGTGAGTTTCTGCCAGAGCAGCATCAACAGTTCTATGCTCAACTTTCCTATTTGTTGGTTGGCACTGTCGATCAGCAAGGAAATCCGTGGGCTTCCCTCCTTATTGGCGAACCAGGATTTATTGCAACCCCAAGTGACCGAAAGCTGCACATTGCTGCCCAACCGCTCTATGGCGATCCCCTCGCCAACAATCTGGCGGTTGGCATTGACATCGGCTTTCTCGGCATCGAACTGCATACTCGCCGTCGCAATCGGGTGAATGGGGTTGTGAGTGCGATCGCGCCCGATGGTTTTGAGGTTCAAGTCGGACAAACGTTTGGCAACTGTCCTAAATACATCCAGGCGCGACAGTTTGATTTGTCAGCATTTGACCCGACTGAAACCCAACCTCTGCAAACCCTAACCACTTTAGGCGATCGCGATCGCGCCCTGATTGCTGCTGCCGATACTTTCTTTATCGCCACTGCTTATCAAGCTGAATCTGCAGGAGCCGCCAAAGGTGTGGATGTGTCTCATCGCGGCGGCAATCCCGGTTTTGTGCGTATAGACGGTAACACCCTAACTATCCCCGACTTTACCGGGAACTGCTACTTCAACACCTTCGGTAATATTGAGGTCAATCCGAGGGCTGGCCTCCTCTTTATTGACTTTGATTATGGCAACCTGCTTTATCTCACCGGACAGGCTGAAGTCATCTGGGACGGCAATCCTGAGGTTGCCACCTATGCCGGAGCCGAAAGACTATTCAAATTTCATCTTATGCAAGGAATTCAGGTTCAAGGCAGTCTCCCTTTAAGCTGGTCTTCTCCAGAATTTTCCCGATTTTTGCAGGAGACGGGCCCTTGGTAGGCCGTCAGTTCCGGCATCTACCGATAGTGAGTCATCCAGATTTTTTAACTAAAACCAAGCCTCAGGAGGAAAAAGTCATGAAACTCAACGCCGATCTGAATCAAAGAGCAGTTGTCTTTAGCGAAGAACTT
>NZ_JBQLZL010000086.1:0-30219 GCF_052168255.1 Almyronema sp.
TTTTTTAGCCAGTGTCCTCAACCATGCCTACAGCTTTAGCCACAAGCGCTAAGACACTTTAATGACTGCAAGCCCCTGACAGAAAAGCTGTCCTTTTGCTCTGTGCCCTCAGCCTTCTGCCTTTAGCTATACAATGCCCATGATAAGAAAGACGAGAAAACTGTGAGTGTGTCATGGCAAACCAAACCTCCATCCCCGTTGTTGTCAATGGAGCCTGCGGCAAAATGGGCCGTGAGGTGATTAAAGCCGTCTCTCAGGCAGCAGACATGCGGCTGGTGGGTGCAATTGACAAAAACCCTACGACTCAAGGCGAAGACATCGGCGAAGTGATTGGCTGTGGCCCGTTAGAAATTCCAGTTATGGCAGACTTAGAAGCCACGCTAGTCATGGCTCAATCAGAAGGCCAGTCTGTCATGGTGGACTTTACCCATCCCGACACGGTGTACGAAACGACGCGGGCAGCGATCGCCTATGGGGTTCGTCCAGTTGTCGGCACGACCGGACTCAGCGTTGAGCAGATTCGTGAACTGGCCGAATTCGCCGATAAAGCCAGCACGGGTTGTTTAATTATTCCTAATTTCTCTATTGGCGTAGTGTTGATGCAGCAGGCTGCTCAGCAAGCGGCTCAATACTTTAACCATGTCGAAATTATTGAGCTACACCACAACCAAAAAGCGGATGCCCCCAGCGGTACCGCTGTGCAAACGGCACAGATGCTAGCTCAAGTTCAATCACAGTACAACCCCGCTGAAGTAAAAGAGTCGGAGCAGCTTCCGGGGGCACGGGGCGGAACAACTGCTGAAGGAATTCATATTCACAGCGTACGGTTACCAGGATTGATTGCCCACCAAGAAATTATTTTTGGCGACCCAGGGCAAATTTATACGCTGCGTCATGATACCAGCGATCGCGCTTCTTTTATGCCAGGGGTTTTGCTTTCTATCCGTCGCGTTATGCCCCTTAAGTCACTCATTTATGGCTTAGACAAAATCCTTTAGAGATTGTTTGATCTGAGTCAATTTCTAGCTTAAAAGGGTTGACAAAATTTTCCATAAAGCTAACTCAAACTTTCAGCAAAATATCCGCTATTTTGCTCAAGCCTAAAGCGATTTGCTTTGTTAAGCTAATCGACTTGCCTCTAGCTTGACAGGCAAAGCTGCCAGCCATTCTCAACTGAGGTGAGCAGTCTATCTTTCTAATGCGGCTTTGTGGATTGCTGGCGGCGGCGGGGTCTTAGCCCAGACTCTGGCTTAAAACTGAGTCACCGCTTGGGTTTTGCCACGTTTCATCAATCAAAAGAAAAGCTTGGCTCGATTAGGCAAAAAAAATTGCCTGACCCATATAGCCCCCCGGGTCAGGCATTTACCTGTAAGGACGCTTTTTAGCAAAGCTCTTCAAACATCTAAATTGCCCCCTAAGATGTTTGGGTGTGCTCTACCTGCGTTCTTCAGAATTGATTCCATTCTCCTATTTCAGCCTAATAAATAGCTTCGCCATAACTACCGAAAGTCATAAAAAAAGGCGTTGAAGAAAAGCCTTTAAAGTCCGTAAAAATACTAGATGTTTTTGAGGTTTCCTAAGAATAGTAAAACTCCTTCAAAACTCGGGAACAATTGCCCATCTAACTGCATCTATTAGTAACTTGCTACCTAACTGTAATCGCTGCCTGCTATCCTAAAAAGTAATACTCATTCACCTTACGGTCTTTATACAAATTCCCAAAAGCCATGCTGGTACCCTTAACCCGCGAAAAGTTCGATGAACTGCTGCCCAGTATGGCCACGGGTGAGCAGTATCGTCATTACTGGGGTAAGTTATCTGATTTTCTGCGACGGCTTTTAATTTCAGTCGTGGCGGGGGTAGGGGTGTTTATCGCCCGGTTGGTGTTGGGCGAAGCTTTTGATCCGCTCACCTTTACGGCTGGTACTATAGCGGGTCTGTATTGGTTATGGAGTCCTGTTTGGCAGGCCAATCGGCGCAATCGTTGGGCTAGACGCAACTCTTATAGCGGCTTTTGGCGCGGACGGGTGTTAGATGTCTTTGTGACAGATGAGGTGGTGAGCACCGAAGAAACGGTCAACAACCGGGGTGAGTTAGTTATTGTTGAAGACCGAGAACGCTATCTTAATCTGGAGTTGGGAGATAAGACAGGCTTTAGAACGCCGATTCAGACTGTTTTGAAGCGTGATCATCGATTGATTCGGCGAGGCGACATTGCCGAAATGCTGGTACTTTCCAATCGAGAAGACCTCAGCCGAATCAATATGATTTCGGATGTTTATATTCCTGACCACAAGCTTTGGGTGGGCGACTATCCCTACCTGCGTCGAGATACGTTTTTAGAAGTGCGACAAAAGCTACTGCCTGGTCGCTCTGCTTATCGTCGGCCCCGTCCGGTTGAGGAACCCATGTACGACTACGACGATGACTATTCGATAGGTCGCCAATAAACGCAGCTACAGGTAGCTACTGGCCTGACGGCTAAACATAGTGTAGTAGCGTCCTGCTAAAGCCATGAGCTGCTCGTGGCTACCCTGCTCAATAATCTGGCCTTGTTCGAGTACTACAATGCGATCGCAAAGTTTGGCCAAAGCTAGCCGATGGCTGACTACAACTGACATGCGATTTTGAGCAATTGTGCGAAAAATACGGTAAATTTCGTGCTCATTTTTAGGATCGAGTGCTGCTGTTGGCTCGTCAAACACTAGTAACTCAACTTGCGTAAGCCGCATCAATGCCCGGGCGATCGCCACTCGCTGCCACTGTCCGCCTGATAGATCAACGCCCTCTTCTAGCTGTTTGCCCAAAGGAGTCTCTAGACCTTGCTCTAGGGTCGTTGCCAACTGTTCAATGCCAGCTTTTTGCAGAACGGCATAAATAGCTGTATCTGTTTTCATCTGCGGGAAATAGCCCCAGCCGACGTTTTCGCGCAGCGTTGCTGGGAACCGGGCATAATCTTGCATGACTACACCTAGGCGCGATCGCAGTTCGTCGAGCGTTAAGGTTTTGAGATTCTGGCCGTTCCAGTAAATGCTCCCTGCTGTCGGATCATAGAGGCGGCAGAGCAGCTTAGCCAGCGTTGTTTTACCTGCGCCGTTTTCGCCTACGAGTGCCACCATTTCACCCGGTTTAATGTCAAAGTCTATGGCTTTTAGCGTTGGCTGGTGAGCACCTGGATAAGTAAAGGACAAATCTCGAACCTGTATGCCTTGTCGGTCTGGCTCTGCGATCGCAGGCGGACACAACCGCTGACTGCCGGTGTGAAGTTGAGGTTGCAGATCTAAAAGCTGAAAAATTGGCGCAGTCGCCAGCGAAACATCGTAAATATCGCCTGTATGGGCAATCAAGAGATACAAACTGCGTCGTAGCTGTAGCAAAATGCCCGTATAAAGGGCTAAGTCCCCCAGAGTAAACGTACCTGCCAGTACGCCCATCACTACGTAAACATAAGGAAAAGCCACCCCAACCCCACCCACTAAAGCCCAAATCATCACTGTCCAGGCTCCATCCTGGCGGACTTGTGCCATTTTGGTAAACATCTGGTTAAACAAGCTGCGCCAGCGCTCAAGCAGCACATTTTGCAGTGAAAACAATCGCACCTCTTTGGCAAAGTCTTCGCTGATAATCGTTTTGGCATAAATACTCATTTTGCGAGTGATACCAGCCTGCGTTTCTTCTACCCGCCAGCTTTTGCGATGGTGGCGAATTTCAACCAAAATGGAAGGAATGGAGGCTGCTAGCAGCACGGCTGGAATCCACGCAGCAATTGAAACCGAAACAATAACAGAGGGGAGAAAGGTAAAAATTCCCATCAAGGTAGCAGCCACAATGAACGAAAGACGTTGTAGCCGCTCTAACCCTTTTTCGCTAAGTTCTAGCAGGTTTAGCAGTGCGGGCGTCTCGAATAAGGCGATATCGTCAAAGTAAGCAACTTTTTCCAGTACCCGACCTCGACCATAGCCCTGTACGCGATCGCGTAGAGCAGCAAACAGGGTGGTACCGACAGAATCGACTGAATCAACAATTAGATTTAGCCCTAAAGCGATCGCAATGCTCCATAGCAGCTTCGGTTCTGCAAGAATATAGCTCAGCGGATTGCTGACGCCGCCTTGCTCAACAACGCGTGAAGCTTCGTCAATAATGACTTTGCTCAAAAATAGAGAAATAGACGGCCCTGTGCCTGTTAACAGGTTGAGCAAAGCCAAGTTGCGTAGTTCTTGAGGCGCTGCCTGAAAAACCATGCCTACGCTACGCCTGAGGGCTTGAAAGGGGGTTAATTCTAGAGGCTGCATAGGGTAGATGCTCTTAGGTGTAAAAGCTTGCTGCCACGATGCCTGACAGCTTTTTCCTATGTGCCAATACAGAAAAGTTGGGCAAATTACGGACAAAAGCAATAGCGTTTGCCAAAATGCATGAGTCAGAAGCTTTAATTTCTATGGCGCTAAGGCACCTTGATCGCTTTGTGGGCAACGGCTACTAGAGCTAAAGACAGCGTAAAAATTTTCTGCAAGCCCTGACAGCAAGCCCTGCCTTTAGCCTTCTGCTTTTAGCTATATTGCCTATGGCTTTACCGCTTAAACGACTGGTTGAATACAGCAAAAAGGCAGACAAAAAATTGCCTGCCTAAATAGCTCTTTGCAGCTAACGCTACTGATAAGCTAAAACCTATATTTTGTTAACTGCTAGAAGGAAGCGCGTCGATAGCTGCCGCCGCCACTGCTACGAGATTCGTTGCGAGGTTTGGCTTTATTGACTTTCATTTCGCGGCCCATCCACTCGGCCCCGTCTAAGGTTTCGATTGCTTTTTGCTCCTCGTCTTCTGCCGCCATATCGACAAAAGCAAAGCCACGGGGACGCCCGGTTTCGCGATCGGTTGGCAAACTAACTCGGTTGACATTGCCATATTCGGCAAATACTCGCTCTAAATCTTCGCGAGTGACATCGTAGGACAAATTGCCCACATAAACAGACATAGGAACATCTCCTTAATCAATAACATGTAGCGAGTCAAACGGAGATGTAGCTGTCATCGAAATCGAAATCGACATTGAAACAAGCGTGCTCTACCGAAAACTAACTTTCTTCAGCCTAACACTATTCTGAAATGCGAGACAAGCCTAGCTCAGGATGATAAATCATCCGAGTTAGCTGGCACAGTGATGATGGCAGTTGATGCGATCGCCTTTAGGAAGGAACCCGCAGCAAATTAGTCACTTGGCCGTGCATAAAGGCGATATTGGGATCGCGCTGAATAGCCTGATAGTATCGTTTTTCAAACTCTGTCCCCTGCTCTACGGGGCGTAGCAGTTGGCGAGCATCCTCAAGTAGCCCATTAACCTGCCCTAAGGTCATTGGTTCTTTAGCATCTAAGGCTTCGTCGATTTGAACAATAAACTTAGAGATAGCCCGCAGCCAGTTAAACCACTCATGCTCAACCACAAGCTGAAAAAACTCACCGCTAGAGCGAATGCGGCCATGCATTTGCTCGTAAAGAATTTTTTCTGAATCGAGTAAGGCTTTGTGGAGTTTGAGCAGAATAGCTCGTAACTGACGCAGGCGATCGAAGGGAATGTTTAGATCAGGATCCATTACGGTCATATTTTAAGTGCGGGCGCTTTCTTCATCTTGTCACAGGATTTTCTCTCATTCGGGTTAGTTGGGCTAGATAGAGCCAGACAGATGTGATAGCTAAAGGTAGAAATTAGCAGGCAGAGAGCAAAAGAAAGGCTTTTCTGGCAGTGGCTTGCAGCCATAAAGTGTTTCAACGCTGGTGGCTACAGCTATCTCTGCTAGCGGTTGTAGATTGAGCCAATATAGCGATCGCCCGGTGCCAAGCAGCAGAAGTTTTTTAGTCTCTCCCAGCCGCCGAAAACTGAGCAAGCCACTGCTGCAACTCCGCTGTCAGTGGCCGACGGCGACGACTGGTTCGGTCAATACAAACATGTCGGGTCAGTGCTTGGGCTAACGGGCGATCGCGTTCAATTCCTTCATCACCCCGCCAGATCTGATAGCTGACCACAAAGCTGCTTTGATCTAAAGCCTGGGGGGTTAGCCCAACTTCGACGCGATCGCCACAAAAAAGAGGCTGATAAAAATCAACCTCTGCATGGACAATCGGCACCGCGATCGCCCCTGAGCTAAAAAAAAGTTTCAAATTTACCCCCGCCTCTGCTAAAGCAGCCTCATAAGCTTCATGGCAGAGACAGAGGCAGTTAGCAAAATAAACAACTCCGGCTGCATCCGTTTCAGCAAAACGAATAGTTCGCCCATAGGAAAAGGGCATCAGCTGGCATTCGGCTGAGCCGGACGGAACGGCAGATCTGGCGTAGTCACTGCTGGCTTAATCGCTGGTGTCGCTTCAGCATCCCCCCCCAAAATGAGAGACGCAATTGGGCCGTTCAGGGTTTGGTTAAAGTTAGCTAGCGCGTAACCCAATAGCTCATTCGGACTCATAGCCACCCAGCCATCACCCGTCAGTTGTCGCACCTCAAAGTGCAGGTGTGGCCCCGTAGAGTTACCTGTGCTACCCACTAAACCAACCACTTCTCCCTGCTCCACCCAGTCTCCTGGCTGCACCAACAGACGCGACATGTGCCCATAAAGCGTCTCTTCAGTGCCCTCTTTATGGCGCAAAATGACTGTTAAACCGTAGCCTCCAAGAAAATCAGCCGTCACCACTCGTCCTGCTTGAGCAGCGATCACCGGGGTACCTAAAGGCGCACCCAAATCGGTACCCGAATGAAAGCGCTGCGTGCCATAAATAGGGTGTACTCGCCAGCCAAACAAAGAGGTAATCGGAGCCGGTACCGCCAGCGGAAAAATATAGTTTTGCACCCCTTGCCGCAGACTATTGAGCGGACGCAGCAAGCGATTGTAGTAATCACGTCCAGCGGCTGTGCTACCGCCAGAAAAGTTGATGCCGTTGGCACTAATATTCACTGGCCCCACATTGACTGAAGGAGTCCCCCCGACCCCTGCTTCAGCCACCCTTTGTTCTCCACCATTGGTAGGGAGGGCGGGCAAAGTATTGCTATTACCGCCGCTAACACCACCGCAGACAGTATTGGGCACGCTTTGCCCCTGCTGTAATGTGGCCTGACAGCCTGTAGAGCGCTCTGAAAAAACCAGGGTTGGGCTTTCAGTCGCCCCAACGCTGTACTCAGTGGGATCGACAAACACTGAGTTGTACCCTGGCGGTACCTCATCCGTGGCCGGAAGCGTAGCCGGAACAACCTCGCTAGGCGGCGTCACCGTCGGAGCTTCAACGGCCGGAACCGATTCAGTGGCCGGAGCCGCTACCGCCGGAGCACTGGGGGCAACTTCTGCGGTTGGAGCAGTCTCAATTTTTAACTCGGCAGCTTGAGCTAACGAGAGCGGCGCGGCGGGAGCCGGAGCCGGAGCCGGATCAGAAGAAACAGTCAGGGTTAAGTCAGCAGCTTTGGTAGACAACTCTTCTAAGGGTTGTTCGTTGGGCAGGGATTCGGCCATGACCCAACCACTGCTCAGGAGGCCAAATCCACCGATAAGACAAAAGCCACGCAGCATCAGCAACGTTGCCCTGCGGATTGGAAAATCTGGCTTAGGGCTGGGCTTTGAAGGCATACCATCTCTCCGTACTGAATGCAGTCTCAAATCGCGAGTCAACAGCGCAAATTATTAAGTATTGTATCCCAGGGCGATCGCCCCTGGCGGCATATCAATCTCGTCTCCGTCTGAGTGCTGGGTTGGCGCTAACCTTACCCGCAGCGATCCCTGTTCAGAGACGCCAATCACGCGACCAGAGTGCCCATCAATGTTAACAGTTTGACCGAAATTGATTAACAGGCTTTCGTAGGTTTTCCGGAACGTCACGGTATCTACTTTTTGGTGAAACTGATACCCCTGGACAATACCTCGCAGTACCAGGGCTGCTACTGTTTCCAAACGCTCAAGAGCCGCCACCGGAAAGTCAGCCAAGACTGTCGCTAAATTTATCCCGATCGTCGGTACCGGATTAGTGACATTCAAACCCACACCGATCACCGCCTGAGTTATCAGCCCAGCTTCGATCCGCGTTTCCGTTAAAATGCCGCCGAGTTTTCGGCTCTGAACCACCAAGTCATTCGGCCACTTGATCTGCACGGGTATACCCAGTGTTCTCAAAGCCGCCGCTATTCCCCAAGCACTATATTGGGTCAGGCAGTGGGCTTGATGAACCGACAAGTTGGGTACTAGCGCTAGTGACAAATAAAGCCCACCCAACGGTGATTCCCAAGTACGCCCCCACTGCCCGCGTCCGGCTGACTGCTGCTGAGCAATCACAACGCTACCTGCCGGGGCATCTGCTTTGAGCAGTTCCCACAGCTTGGCGTTGGTAGAGCTGAGATTTTCAAATAGATGAATATGGAACTGGGGATGAACTAAGCTGAGCGATCGCTCAAGCCCCAACGACTGAGCCGGGGCAGCTAAGCTTTGGTGTAGCTGGTGAAGATCCAAAAAGCAGAGGCCAAAAACGCTCTGTCGCCAGCTTATCACGCTTGCAACCCAGCAGAGGGCGGCCTGATCACGGCAGAATTGATCAAGTAAACAAATAAACCCTTTCGCTGAAATCTCCACCTCATGGAACTCTGGACTTGGAAAACTTGGAACGGCTTACCCTATCTCACCTGCGGGCTGCTAGAGCCGTGGCCGCATGGATTTTTTACCGCTCAGTTTTGGCCTTCCCCACCGGAAAGTCTGGTGCAGGCGCTGCATCCCGGAGCCTCTGTCCACCGAGTTAAGCAAGTGCATGGCAATCACATCTTGACGCCTACTGAAATCGCCAGAGCGCCTCAAGTCGTCTCGGTAGCTAGTGCTACCCCATCAGAACCCGATCGGCCCTTAGCCGACGGCGTTTTAACCGACAGTTCGCTGCAAGCAGCCTGGGTGTGTAGTGCTGACTGTACCCCTGTTTTAATTGGCGATCGCGTCACTGGGCAAGTTGCTGCCATTCATGCGGGCTGGCGAGGCACAGCACTTAAAATTGTGCCCAAAGCAGTAGAACAACTCCAGCGACAGGGTAGCCGTTTAGAAGATTTACGCGTTGCTTTGGGGCCAGCGGTGGCCGGAGAAGTCTATCAGGTTTCTACCCAGGTTGCGGCTGAAGTCGGGGCCACGCTGGTCGATCCTAACCAGTTTGCAACAGCCGCAGATTTAGTCAACCATTTGCAGCAAACGCAACCGTCGCCGCTACTGGTTGATCCTCAACCAGGGCGAGTCAAACTAGATGTTCGGCGGGTCAACGTACGGCAGTTGGAGCAACTCGGCCTTCATGCTAAGCAAATTGCCGTGGCTCCTCACTGCACCTTTCAAGAGCCTGAACAGTTTTTCTCTTACCGCCGCACTCGCGAGAAAAAAGTTCAATGGTCAGGCATTGTTAGTTTGCCGACTCAAGACAATGAGTTTGCGGATATAGCCGTTTGACCTTGACTATATCCGCCTCTCTTTTCAGCTTACCTGCCTGTTACCTGCCTATGCCCTAAACACGCTGCCACAGCATCTATTCAGGATTGCCAATGTCTTGGCTCACCTGAGGAACCTCTTGGGGAACTGAGGCTGTCGCTGACATGGCTCGCATTTCAAAGCTAGCTGTGGAGGTGCTGAAATCTACCTTGAGCGGGAAGGCGACGGGATTGGCAGCATCTACAGAGGGGTTGATATCTGTAATAACAAACTTACGCACCCCCTGCCCTGCAATCAGGCGATCGCCCAGCACCTCGGCGTAATCGCTAAAGTTAACCGTATCGCCAGGGCCAAATTCACCTAAAACCTGCCCTTCTACGGAAACGGTAAAGCGATCGTCGGCATCCACACCTTGGGGAAAGCCACTAATAGCGGTAAACAAAGAATCTTCTGCCTGTCCTACACCAGACATGCCAGGAAAGACACGACTAGCTAAGCCAATAGGAACATCCCGTGGAATCATTTCATACTCAAAGCCATCGGTAGCGGGCGGATCGAACCAACGCCCCGAAGGCACATTTTGAAAGACAAAAACACCGACAAAGACGAAACGCGGGAAAATAGGACGCACTTGCACACGGCCAATCTGAACCGAACGGCGAAGGGTCTGACGGCGGCGACGACCTTCACGGCGATCGTCGTCGTCATCGTCATCATCGTCGTCATCATCATCTGAATCATCGGTACCGTTGGCGACATCGTCATCGTCGTCATCCGAATCATCGTCTGAGTCATCGTCATCATCCGAATCATCATCGTCGGAGTCTACATCGTCGTCGTACTCGACATCGTCAGCATCACCGATGATTTCAATAATGTCGTTTTCGTTGAAATAGCTAATAAAAGTAACGGTTGAAGTTTGCGTTCTCATCTCACCCTCAAGCACACCATCACTAACAAGCGTATTGCCGTTAATATCAAATCCCAGAGGCGTCAAAATCACACCGCTATCAAAGCTAAGGTCAAGACTGTCAAAGCCAAAACCAACCCCTTCTCGAGCAAGGTCATAGGCAGCCGCTGGCACAAACGTATTAAAGACCGTTTGGCCGTTTGCAGAGGTACTATTTAAATTCCCCAAAGAGTACTGCACTAAGTCAACGGGAGTACGGCGCTGCACAAGACCCACAGCATTACCAGAAGCAGCGACGCCAGTTTCTTGCAAAATAAAGTCTTCGGCTCTAAATTCGGTAACCTCACCTAGGTCACTACCGCCTGTAGCTGCGGTTACAGTAAAGTTGAGCGTTGTAGGAATGTTAAAGAAAGAGGCTCCGCCGCTGGGATCTAAGCTTCTAAAAGACAGCGTGCCTTGAAATTCGCCTGTGCGGGTGCCATCCGTAATATTGGTGGAATTGAGAGGGTTACTAGGGTTTGTGATCGTCGCGTCAAAGACGGGTAGTGTTGTGGGTCGAAAAATAGCAGTTGAGGGGATTGGCCCTTGGTTTGTCTCAATTAAGATGCTGTCTGGCTGAAACTCTCCCCCATAAATTACTGAGCGAGGGTCGTTACCGACAACCGTTGTTGGAGTAGCAACTTCAACGCGATCGCCTGTATTAGGCTGAAATACCTGAGCATCATTGACAGTAGCGCCCCCGCCTGTGACTTGCAATTGAGCCTTCGCTGTAGGCAGCAAAACTGCTATTAAAGTGCCGCTGACGCCAAAAATCAGCGCAACTTTCCGGGGGATACTCATCGTTCAATCTCCTAAATATGGGTAATCAGCAGACAATCGGCCAACGGGTAAGCTCATTTAGCAGGTTTGCTTCTTTATCATTAGGCTTTATATAGCTAAAGGCAGAAGGTAGGCTAAAAAGCTTTTGGCAAAAGGCTTTCAGCAATTATAAATGTCTCAATCCTAGTGACTACAGCTATAGAAGCAGTTTGAAGTCAACAGTCGCCCATCCACCCAAAACATAGCCATTGGCTAAAGAGGGGATGTAACCGCAATGCTTGATATATTCGTACAATTGCCTATATAGACCTGTGACGTCTAAGTTCGGTTCCCCGAAGCAGACAAAAGCCTGTCATCACCCGGAATACTTTTACAAATTTTGAGAATTCGAGGCTGTAGCCTGTAGCTTACTCAATACAGTCGCTATAGAGCAGCGTATTTTGCTAAACGCTGAACTCGGCGACCGATCAATTCTTTCCGCTAAAAAGACCCCGCCAATTCTTTGGCGGGGTCTAAAAACTCACTCAACCTAGACGTTAAAAAGACCTGACCTATTGAGCTGAACTGGTTTCTAGGCTTATCTGTTGGGCAGGTTCAGGCAGCGAGGCAGTGGCTTGCATTGCTCGCATTTCGAAGCTGGCAGTGGGGGTATTGAAATCAAGCTTGAGCGGAAAGGCAACTGGATTGGCAGCATCCACAGAGGGGTTGATATCGGTGATAACAAACTTACGCACCCCCTCGTCTTCGATCAAGCGATCGCCCAAAACCTCAGCATAATCACGAAAGCGAAGCGTATCACCGGGGCCAAATTCACCTAGTACCTGGCCCTCTACAATAACAGTAAAGCGATCGTCAGCATCGATCCCTTGGGGAAACCCGCTAATAGCTGTAAAAAGGGCATCTTCTGCCTGGTTAAGGCCAGTCATCCCCGGAAAAACTCGGCTGGCTAAACCAATAGGCACATCGCGTGGTGTCATTTCATACTCGAAACCATCGGTAGCAGGCGGATCAAACCACATTCCACCCGGTACATTCTGAAAAACAAAAATGCCTTCGAGGATGAAGATCGGCAAGATAGGCGTTACTTGCCAAACTCCTTCTCTGGCCGTTGTCACCGCAACCACATCACCCTGCTCAAAGGTTTCAATAATAGTGACTGGAGGATTAAAAAGACCAAAGTCGTCTTCAATTACGCCATTGTCAAAAATTGTGCTGCCGTCAATATTAAATCCAGGCGGGGTAAAGATAACACCGTCATCGAAGCCAAGGGTAAGGCTTTCATAACCAAAGCCTATGCCTTCGCGAGCAATATCGTATCTCTCCGCCGGAACAAACAAATTCAGGTTTTGTAGGCTCTCTGCCGTTGCCTGACCGTTGGTTGAGGAGCCATCTAAATTACCCAAGTCGTACTGAACCAAGGTCACAGGGGTTCGGCGGACAACCACACCAGTTGCATTGGGAGATTCGGAGGTTCCGACCTCTGTCAGTATAAAGTTTTCAGCGCGAAATTCCGTTACCTCACCTAGCTCAGTTGGGTTGGTAGCTGCTGTAACCGTAAAGTTTAGCGTGGTTGGAATGTTGTTAAAAACAGCACCGCCGTTCGGCGTTAAGCTGCGAAAAAAGAGCGTACCCTGGAACTGGCCGCTACGAGTACCCTCTGCAATATTGGTGGCATTAAGCGGGCTACCCGGATTGGTAATTGCCGGATCGAATGTGGGAAGAGTGCTTGGCTGAAAAATGGCTGTCGTTGGAATTGGCCCTTGAGTAGTTTCAATTTGAATTCGATCTAGCTGATAATCACCGTTATAAATAACCGAGCGCTCATCAGTTCCGACTACTGTTGTGGGTGAGGCAACCTCAATGCGATCGCCCGTAATAGGCTGAAATATCTCAGCATTGTCAATGGTGAGTTCACCCCCAGTGACTTCAACTTGCGCCTTAACGAGCGGTACAAAACTAAATGCTAACGTGCTGCTCATTCCGATAACGAGCAGGGTCTTGTGGCAGATGCGACTCATAGCTAAGACTCCTGACAGAAGATAAAGAATACAGACACAGTAAACAGACAAACTTTAGAAGCGAAGCGTCGTGCGGACAGCTCCAATCGTGATGGTTTCGCTATCAGGCGTGTTGGCAGGCTCAAAAATTGTAATGATGCCAGGTGTGATGCTGATGTTGTCCGTAAGCTGATAGCGATAGAACACCTCTAAATGAGTAGTGGTGCCTGGTTGGTCGCCCGGATCGCCAAATCCGCCTGCCAGCAAATCGGGAATATTTTGTCCCTGCCGCAGCGTACTGCTGCTAATACGCGGCGGCTGCCCCAGGTAAATACCGCCAAGATGCCCTTCGCCAAAAAGATCGGGGAAGTTAAGAAAAACCATCCAGTTAGTGGTTTCAACATCACCCGGTTCGTCAGGTGATTCTGAGCGGGTATATCCACCCCAACCCCCTAAAGTCAGGTTGGGGGATATTTGCCAGGAGGCCGTAGCCCCAATCGCATTCGTCTGCAGCGGATCGCCAGCGGTGAGTTGTGTATCACCTACATTGGTTCTGAGATTGCCAACTGTGGAATAAGAATTGAGATAGTGCAGGGCAATATCTAAGTTATCGGTAGGCGAAGCCGCAAACTGAACACCAAACGTTGTATCTGAGTTGTCTCCGCCAAACAATCCCCCTTGCGGATCAGAAGGGCCGCTAGAAGTATAGACGCCCTGTAAACTCAGACGATTAGCTATCTGCCAATCAAAACCCAGCCCTCCTCGGCCACCGCCAATGCTGATAATGGGATTGCGCTGAGCAAAGGCTGAGAGGGGGCCAGACCCTGCACTTTCAATACGGTTAGCGCCTCGAAAGACGTTGACCGGATTAACGCCTTCAGCACCGATAATCAGCGCAAAATTATCGCTGATTAAATGCCGTACCGTGAGGTCGCTCAAAGTAAAAATATTATCGGTATCCCCTTCATAACCAAGGCGGACATTATTAGTTAAGCTAGGCGCAGTTCTACCCTGGCCGACCTGTAACCCAGTTAGCAAGAGCGTGCGAGGATTGAGTTGAGTCAACAAGCTGAGCTGAGCGTTTGTGATCAAATTGACGCTATCACCCGGATCTTCTACATCTCGTACCCCATCCACTGGAAAGAAATCGGCTTCGTTACTGCTGCGTCCCTGCACCCCAAAAATCACTTGACCAAAGAGGCGGGTATTGTCCGAAAACTGATTCGATTCTAGGTCGTCTACTCTAGCTTCTAATGTTTCCACTCGGGCAATTAGTTCAGGCTCAAACTCGCGCTCTAGGCGATTGACCACTGATCCATGTTCAGGTGCGATCGCAACAATTGCATCTAAACACGCCGTCAAACTAGCCGCAAATTCATAGCGGCTGATCGTCTGATTACCCCGAAATGTATTGTCGGGATATCCTCGCAAGCAGCGATATTCTTCAATCAGCGTTCGCAAAGCCTGGTAAGCCCAATCACCGGGCTGAACATCTGACAGCTCAGTTACAGATGTCGTTTGAGCTACCTGAACAACTGGTTCTGCACCCTCACTAGCTAGTAGCTCAAACTCTACCGATTCTGCAGCCAAACTGGCGTTGGCGTTTGCGCTAAAGTCAGCCGCTGCTTCAGCCGCCCAACTCCGATCGCCGCCAAGCGCAACACTCACCAAGGCTGTGCTCAGCCCCAGTAGTAAATATTTGTGATCAAACACCTCTCAGGCTCCTTACCTTACACCACACGCTCGATTAGATAACGACTCAACCCAGAGGACAACTTCAGGAACGGAATCACTCAGTAATTTGAAAAATCACTGAATACTTGATAAAGACTTTACCTGCTCAAGCCATAAACACCTAAACAGATAAAACGAACACTTTGACTCGCAGGGTTGGGTCAACTGTCTTTATAGATATAGATAAAGTGAGACTGAATTTGTTGCCGACCGCTTCGCTCAAACCGACGCAATCCGCCTTTAGTCTCGTCACACTAGACCTATATCTCTGAGATAGAGAAACTTATACAGACTAAGGTGAGCGTTTTTGCAGTTTTAGGGTAGCCAGGTGGGACGCAATCCCGAAAAGGGGAGTTCCTCCGGCTGAATGGCTTGAGCAGGCATACCCTCAATTCGATCTAGAGGTGTCTTAAACAACGGCAACAACCAAATCCGGCTGTTGGTGATGGCGCTACCGTCACTGGCCCGCAAATCGGTGGGGGCTATCTCAGCAATAGAGACTACCTGATCAAACAGTAGGGCTAAGCCATCGGGTGCCAAACTCACACTGATGTTGCGTTGAGGTGGCAAAACTAGTAAATCGCGAATTTCGCCCGTTTCAACGTTGACTGAGGTCAGTACGGGCTGCTCGACGTAGTCTTCGGCTTCAATCAGTTCCGTTGCCAAGCAATAGAGAATTCGGTTAGTGGGGTCGAATTCAGCCGCCAAAATTGAGCCAGTAGCGGTGAGTAGCTCTTTTTCTTCGCCCTGATTCGTTACCCAAAAGAGAGATTCTGTATAGCGCTGATCGGGGTTGTTTTGGTTAAAGTTAACCATTGCCGCAGCGCTACCATCGCTGGCAATATCTAAAACTCGGCCATAGTCAGCTAAAAATTCAAGCGGTTCGGCAGTTTGGGCTGAACCCGACTGTTCAGGTAACGGAATCACAGCCGTGCCTTCCCCCTGCAACATGACCAAGGTTTGACTATCGGGGGCAATGACAAAATCGCCTCCTGGTTCCGTTTTGAGCGGCTGTGGCTCAGCGTTGGGGCGGACAATCCAGGGGCCAAAGTCAGCCGGATTTTGCTGATTGACTCGCTGTACAACAATCAGTTCACCATTGGGTGCCAAGTCAAACTTCAAATTTTGGTAAGTTTGGCTATCTAAGATTGGCTCAATGACTCCGGCAACGGCAGCCACCTCATTTTGCCGTAACCAACGTCGCCAAAAGGGTTGGCTAGGGGCTTTGAGCTGTTCGGGGGCGTTGGGCTGTAGCCCAGTCGTCACAGTGTAAAGTTTTTGATTCAGCAATCCCTGACGATAGGCTTCTACATCAGTTGCAGAAAACAAAATGCGATCGCCCAACGGATACGGTTCAAAGTCTAAAACAACCAGGTTGGCAGGCGTTAAAATCTGCTTCTGTTGATCGGGATGGGTCAGATTAAACAGCACCAAACGACCTTTTTCTTCACCTTCCACCCCTAGGTACACAAAGGCGCGATCGCGAGATTGAAACGTTGCTTGAAAAGCCAAAAATTTTGACGATTCAGAGCGATCAGTAAAGCGATCGCGCGCCTGCGGCAAAGCCACTTCAAAACTTTCCCCATAGGGAATCGGGGCATTTAGCGTATAGGCCATCCGTCGCCCTGCCCAACTAAACTTACCTGAGAGCGGCGGCGTAATTCGGAGATTAGCTTCAACACTGGTATGATCCATCGGTCGGCTAAACGTCAGCAAAAACGCTACATCTTCAGCCCCAACATGACGGTCATTCCAGGAAAAAGACCGCACCCGCGCCGCCGCGCGATCGCCAATGAGCAAGAGCAGCACCGTAGCGACTGCCAGCGCCGCCATAAAGCTAATCGCAACGCGATCAATCGCTAGCCAGCGCGGGGGTCGCTGTCTCCGGTTAGTACTCATAAGGATTCTCTGGCTCTGGAATTTCAGTGAGGCTAGTGGGCACAATCACCAGTTGGCGTAAGTCGGCGAGGGTTTCTGTGGTCATGGCTCCTTTGACTTCTAGCCAGGTATCGGGCGCATAGGTAGCGCGATCGCCCTCTAGCCTAACGGGTAACCCTACCGGGTAAGCATCAGCGGCACAGCAAGTTAGCACAAAGCGAGACACCATTAAATAGTTGTCTGGCCAGTTGGGCGGGTGAATCACAAAGCCGCTGACATTAACGGCTTGATCGCTATAGGCATCCGGTTCAGGATAGACATTGATCGTCCGTACCCAGTCCACCACCGATCGATCTTCTGGACGATTTTCTAGTCGAAATTGCTGGGGCTGAGAGCGCGTCATGGTTAAGGTGTCGGTAATCCCCCGTTGTAAAGCCGTATCGCTGGCAAACGCCTGCGGCGTGTATATCAGCCCCAAAACGGCAACCGCCAGCAGCATAAAGCTGCTCAAGTTGGGGGGAAGCAGCGTAAAGTGACGAGGATTGGCGATCGCCCGTGAGCGAGTATGCTTCAGCTTCTGTACCAAGTATCCGCCGCGCAGCACAGCCGCTACCAGCAACACCACAGCGGCTGAATTAGACAGCCAACGGTAGTCAGGATGCAGCAAAACCCCTAGCTGGCCCGTCAGCCAATACTTGAGTAAAGCCACCCCCCAGGCCAACAGCACCAGAATGTCTAAAATGTCTGCCCAGGGAACATAAGGCGATCGCCGACGATTCATCTCGCTTTTCTATCCCAAATACAAATTGATCAGCAGCGTCAAGACAAAGGTAAGCTGAGCCGCCAAACCAAACAAATACAAAATTGCCCGCGGTCGAAACACCGTCAGCAAAAGACTGATGTTTTTCAGGTCAATCATTGGGCCAAACACCAAAAACGCCAGCAGCGAACCGCTGGTAAAGGTTGAAGCAAACGAAAGGGCAAAAAAGGAATCAACCGTTGAGCAAATGGACACCACCCAGGCCAGCACCATCATTGCCACAATTGAGGTAACTGGCCCCTGACCTAAACTCAGCACAATTTCGCGCGGAATGGCCACTTGGACGAAGGCAGCAATGGCGCTACCGAGAATCAGCACTGCCCCCAATTCCCGAAATTCTTGAATAATATTGTCCAGCAACAACCGCAACTTATCGGGCCAGGGCTTACTGACTGGACTTGGCAGCGGCAGGCCGTAAGCGGCAGCTCCCAGCGCCACGGTTTTACCTGGCTGCTGAATGAGATAAGTACCAGATTTGAGCAAAGGCGAACTGGCTTGACCCGCGATCGCCAGTTCTGGCTGCGCTTCTGGCATAAAACGAGCCAAAGACGGCTGGAGTAAAGGGCGCAAGTCTTTTTGCACACTAAAGACCCAGCCAATTAAAGTGGCAATTATCAACGAAAACAGCACCCGTAAGACCACAATCTCAGGCTGATCGCGAAAAGCCGTCCACGTAGCCCAAATGACAATCGGATTGATCGTCGGTGCCGCCAGCAAAAAACCAATGGCGACCGAAGCCGGGGCTTGCTGCATGAGCAATCGTCTGGCAACCGGGACGTTGCCACACTCACAAACCGGAAACAAAAAGCCCACCAGGCTACCTGCCAAAGCCCCCAACAGCGGATTGCGAGGCATCGCTGCTACCAAGCGCTGCTCATCGACAAACAATAAAAGCACGCTGGAGAAAGTGACTCCCAATAGCAAAAAGGGAATCGCTTCTACCAGTAGGCTGAAGAACAGCGTTAAAGCATTACTGATGGGGGTGGGCATTGGGCAGGAACGTCTTCAACGAAAGGTTCTTTTATCTTGCTTAGCTATTTTACTGAAATCAGGAAGTAATCACTAAACTTGGGGATCGCTCTACCACAAGCGAATTTGGCTAATGCTAATTTTTCCTGAGAAGCAGGTATCCACATCAGCCCCCGGATCGCGCGATCGCTGACCATATTCCCCCACGTAGCGAAACTGGTGATTTTCGACCACGTAATCGGTAGGAAGGGGTTGGGTACAGGTGGGGCAAAAAACGATTTCTGGGTCGGGGTCATTTTCTGCCAAATGCGGCAAGTTAACGTTCCAAAAAGCGCCTGCTGGCAGCTTTTCAGACAGTAGCCGTTCTAGCACCTTAGCGGCTAGCCGTGTCGCCGCCACCCAGTCAATCACCCGGTTACGCTGAATGTAATGAGAAATAGCTATGCCAGGAACCCGTAGCAGCGCCGCCTCGCGCACTGCCGCCACCGTCCCAGACACATAGATATCCGAACCCAAATTGCCGCCAGCGTTAATGCCTGAAAGCACAAACTCAGCTTCTGGACAAAGGTGGCTTAGAGCCACACGGGTACAGTCAGCCGGGGTGCCGCCAATGGCATAGCGCTCTGGCGATCGCTGCTCTATAGCGATTGGCCCACCCCGATTAATCTGATGGCTACAGCCAGACAAAGGCCGATCAGGGGCAACCCATACCGTTGGTCGAGTTCCCAGCGCGGCCTGCAAAGCTGCGATACCCGGTGCCTCAATGCCGTCGTCGTTGGTTAAAACAATCGTCATTTAGCCAGTGTACCTGTGAAGACTTGCGCCGCTGGCCCGGTCATATAGACATGGTTATCGGCCTCTGACCACTCAATTTGCAAAGGGCCGCCCGGCAGTTCTACCGTCGCTTGGCGATCGCAATGACCGTTTAAGACGGCGGCTACTAGCGCTGCACAAGCGCCCGTCCCACAAGCCAAAGTTATACCAGCGCCGCGCTCCCAAACTCGCATCTTCAAGTAGCTAGTATTAACCACCTGAATAAATTCAACGTTAATCCGTTCCGGAAAAGCGCTGTGGTGTTCAAACTGTGGCCCGATCTGGCTTAACTCTACCGTAGCCACCTCATCTACAAACGTAATGCAGTGGGGGTTGCCCATGCTGACACAGGTGACTGACCAGTTTTGTCCGGCCACCGCGATCGCCTGATTTATCACTTTTTCAGCCGCTGCCGTTAGCGTTGTTGGAATTTCGCCTGCCAGTAAACGAGGCGGCCCCATATCCACCGTTACCTGGCCGTCAGGTTGCAGTTTAGGCACAATGGTTCCGGCCAGCGTATGGATAGAATAGCGTTTGGGCAAATCAAGCGCATGGCCTTCGGAGGTTTCTAACTGGGCTAAAAACTTGGCCAAACAGCGAATGCCATTGCCGCACATTTCCGGTTCTGAGCCGTCGGCGTTAAAGATGCGCATGGCATAGTCGTGCTCTCCTTCCCCTGGTAGAGCAAAAATGATGCCATCAGCCCCAATGCCAAAATGGCGATCGCATAGCCGAACGGCTTCGTTTGGAGTGATGAGCGGCTCTGTCTGATGGCGATTATCCACCAACACAAAATCATTGCCTAAACCGTGGTACTTGGTGAATGTAGCCGTCATGCCTCTCTCCCAGCGTAAATGTCAACTATTGTAACCAGCCAGTGAACCAGAAGTTGTGTCGTCAGGGAATGGAACTCAACGACGACCTGAAGCGAGGTGGCCAAGTAGAACTGGCCATAGAAGCAGCTTATCCCCCCGTCGCTAGACAACTCATAGCCTGATGCGGCTGAGTCTAGTCGCTAAATTAGCCACAATCAGAACAGGCAGGTAAATTAAAGGGTGAACCTTTTCGGAATTTTCACTTCATTAGAGTTATGGCAGTAGAACTAGAAACCGGACTTCCCAGCGTTCATCAGTTTCAGTCTCTGATTCGCGAAAAACAAGCGATCGAACTTAAGCTGATCACCAACGACGTCGTTATTGGCACGTTGCGTTGGCAGGATCCGCACTGTCTCTGCATCGACAGCAACGAAGGCCAAACGCTAATTCTTTGGCGACATGCGATCGCCTATCTCAAACTGCTTTAGCAAGAGCATTGGCGGGTTACGAACACCGCTTTTATTCCATCGTTTTCTCTTCACACCTTATGAAACGAGCTTCAAACGCCAGTTTTATCACTCAACCCCGTCGCTGGCTCACTCTCTACTGGCGCTATGGCCTTTGGCTATTGTTTGCGAGCAGCCTTGCACTGCTGATTGTCTTGGGTCATCAGGCCGCTCAGGCTTACCAGGTTGCCATCAACCCTGGCGACCCAGAATTGGGAACGACGTTTTCCGTAGTGGTGCAGGCTGAAAATGCCGCTGCCACCGAACCACCTGTGATTACGCTTGACGACGAGCGGCGTTTTTCTAGCTTTGCCATCGGCGCTAACCGCTACCGGGCGTTGATTCCCACTAGCCCCCTCGATCGCCCCGGCGAGCATATTGTCCGTGTTATCGGCCAAGAACCGACTCGTAACCTGACGGTTTGGCTGCGCAATCGCAGTTTTCCAACTCAGCGCATTCGGCTTTCAGCCGATCGTGCCGGGATTGAAGGCACCGATTACGAATTCGATCGCGTTGATACGTTTAAGCAAATTTCCAGCCCCGAAAAATACTGGAACGGCCCACTCTTGCGACCCAGCACAGGTCGCGTTAGTACCCCTTACGGCGTGCGGCGCTACTACAACGGCGTCTTTGCCGAAGACTACTACCATCGTGGCGTAGACTATGCCGCGCCTACCGGTACTCCAGTCGTAGCCCCAGCCGCTGGACAGGTGCGACTGGTTGGCCGCGTTTCTGAAGGCTTCGAACTGCATGGCAATACGATTGGTATTGACCACGGTCAGGGAGTGCTGAGTATTTTTATTCACCTTAGCCGGATTGATGTCCAAGAGGGAGACTTTGTCCAAGCGGGGCAGCCAGTCGGCGCTATTGGTGCAACCGGGGTAGCTACAGGGCCACATTTGCACTGGGGGTTGTATGTCAACGGCATAGCAGTTGACCCTGAGCAGTGGCGGAGCCAAAGTATTGATTGACCTGCCGCAAACAGTTATAATCAGAGGCTTTCTGATAAATTTCAGAATCCATCCTTAAAACTGTCTCCCTCTTCCACAATACGGGCACACTATAGCGGGAATGAATAAGAGCGAACTCAGCTCCTAGAGTCTCAGCCTATTCGAGCTGCGGCTTCTATACCCCTAATTCAACGGAGTTCTAAAGCCGAATGACTATTGAAAAAATTGTTGAACAAGCACTACAGGATGGATACTTAACGCCAGCGATGGAAGCTGAGGTAGGGCGGATTTGCGATACTGCCTCTGAACTCTCGATCGAAGAGTACATGGCTCTCGATCGCCTTATGGGTGCCCTCCTGACTGGCGAGGTGGTTGCCGTTCCTCGCAAGCAGTTTATCAATGTCATGGAGGAACTCGTCTTAACAGAGGCGATCGCACGGGTCGCTGAGATTGAAGCTACCAGTGACTGCACCTTAGATTTAGGGGACGTTGCTGCCTACGCGCTCAACCGTCTTCCGCCCCTCTATGCCACAACAGAAGAAGGCGCTAATTATCAACGCAGCAAAGCCAAAGACGAACTGTCGAATTTGATTGCTGAGCAAGTTAAAGACGCGATCGCTCACAACCTCAATCAGCCTGACTTCTATCCAGAGCGAACTTCTATCCAGAAGGGTATTGCCAGCGACGATGTGGTGCTTAATCAGGTGAGCGAACTGCTCAAAGACTATGCCCATAAGTTTGAGCACACCCGGAAATCGGCCTAACCAGCGTGCGGCCAGCGGTTTTATCTTGCTAAGGATTCACAACCACAACGGTTCCTAAATCAACTTGCTCATAAAGGTCGCGAATATCGCGATCGCGCAAGCGAATGCAGCCATGAGAAACCGCCTGGCCGATAAACTCTTCCTGGTTAGTCCCGTGAAAACCAATGGCATATTTACCATCTGTCCAAAACCCTAGCCAGCGAGAACCCAGCGGATTATCTGGCCCAGGTGGAACCACTTCGCCCGTAATCGGGTGCTGCCAAGCAGGGTATTCCTGCTTTTGCCGAATTTGAAAACTACCCGTCGGCGTTTGCCAGTCTTCTTGACCCACGGCAATTTCGTAGCTAGCAGTAAGTTGATCTTTGACATATAGCTGTAGCTGGCGTTCGGCCAAACTGACGATGAGCCTCGTCTCTTTAGCCTGTTGTGACACGCGAGACATGATGCCAAAGCCTTCATAGCGCCACAAAGCTTTAGGCGAACCGACTGGCGGCGGCTGTCGCAACTGAGGCGAAGCCCACTCAGCCGCCACCAACAACGCTGCGGCTCCAAAACAAAGCACCATAAAGCAACGCGTAATCGGCTGATGGGTCAGCATAAGACGGCCATAACCCGGATTGGCTTAGAGGTGCAATTGTTAATCAGCATAGGTCAATAGTAGCAAGGCTATTTGCCAACAGCAGAGAGGCTAGGTGGCTTAGGACGCTAGCCTAACAAAATGTCAACTTTGGGCAACTAATCGGCAAAAGTTAAGAGAATAAAAGTATAGAGCGTCTGGCCTCTCTTCAACCCCACACCTGGAGGGAACCATGCATACCTTCATTGCTCCTGACAGCCTGCTTTACATTGTTGTCAAACTCTGCGTTTTACTAGGGGCTATTTTGGCTTGGTGGCTTTTATTTACCCCTAAAGTCGTTTGAGCCATAAACCGCAAGCGGCTCTAGACGGTGTTACCTAGCATTTGCTGTACCGTCGTTTGGAGCGTGGCTAGCGGTACCTGATAAAAATATTGGCGACGAAACTGTTCTTCTTGAATAGCGGCGACGAAAGTTGCGATCGCATTTGAGTGAGTTGTTTCTAAGGTGGCAGGCAGGCTTTTGACCTGTAAACCTTGATCTGTTTGGGCAAGTTCAAAGCCAAGCTGCTCTAAACACACCAGCGCCAGATTTAACGTGCGATCGCTGAGGGTCAGACGCGCTAGAAGCTGTGGGCGTGTTGCCCATTGTTGAGTGCGGTGCAGGTATTTGGCAATACCCAGTAGCGTTTTGACAATTTGCTGGGGTGAAGGCTGCACCGGAGGCGAATAAGCCAGGGTCAATGCTTGCTGTTTTTGCACCGCCTGGTGTAGCCAGGGTTGAAAATCTTGCCAGTCAGTAGGACAGTGTTGCAGCCGCAGCGCCGAGGTAACGTTAGCCGTAGCGACCGTACGCTGATCCACCAGCCAATCAGCCAAGCCAGCGCTGGCTTGAATGCTGGCGGCAGGGCGAACAGCCAGTAGCCGCACTTCATAGCGTTTTTTATAAGTGTTGAAGTCTAACTCAACGATCACATCGCAGGTGCCAGTAGGTAAATCGTCGCGGTAGTGTTCCCACCAGTGACCTGGAAAGCCTAAACTGGCGGTCGCATCGCAAAGATCAAATTCAGTTTTGATGTAGCGAACCTTACCGCCTCGATAATCGCGCAGGTTGTAATTGCGGGCATTGCTAAACCAGCAGTTGCGCAGCAACAGCCGAGGCACAGGGTTGCCCATACCACAGGGTTCTAATTGCTTGAGCTGCTGAAATAAGGATTTACCCAATTCGGCAACCGTAACTTTGAGGTCGGCTGAGGGGATTGCAGCGATCGCTAAAGTTGCAGCACTTTGCTGTTCTCGCAGTTGGCGGTTAATCGCTTCGCTAAAAAGCGCAATATTTTCAACGGGCAAACTCAAGCCAGCGGCATAAGGATGTCCGCCAAAGCTATGCAACAGAGCCGTTTGAGTTTGCACTAGCTGATAGAGGTCAATTGACTGGGGTGAGCGGGCAGACCCTCTGGCGAGCTGGGGTGCAGAACCATCTGGGCTGGGCGGATCAATACTCAGTAATAGGGTAGGTCGATGATACTGCTGGGCGATTTGTCCGGCAACTAGCCCCAAAATGCCAGTTGGCCACTGCGTATCAGCTAGCACAATCACATGAGTTGTCGAAAGGTCGATTTGTTGCAGGCGTTGAGTTACTTGCTGCATCAGGTCGCGCTGTAGGGCTTTGCGCCGGGTGTTAGCTAATTCGGTTTCAGTCGCCAGTTGGCGGCAGCGCTCCGGGTCGCGGCTGGTCAACAGCTCTACGCAAAAGCTGGCATCGCCATGAATGCGGCTCACGGCATTAATTCGCGGCCCAATGCCAAAAGAAATATCAGTAGGGCGATCGCCGCTGCGTTTACACAACATCAGCAGTTCTGCAACGCCAGGACGATAAGCGCTATCTGTAGGAGCAGGCTGTAGCCGCTGCTGTAGCTTCTGAATGCCCATTTGAGCTAGATAGCGACAGTCGCCTTTGAGTTCAACTAAATCAGCAATGAGGCCAATGGCGACCAGGTCAATTAGCTGATCTAAAGGCTGTTGCGGGACATCGGGCAGGGTTTGGTAGAGCGCTTCTACCAGTTTGTAAGCAACGGCTACACCGGAAAGGTGGGCGAGAGGATGATGGGTCGGCAGATAGCGAGGATTAATAATGGCCTGTACGGGTGGCCGCTGGTCAGGCAGGGTGTGGTGATCGCTGACAATCACCGCTAAGCCTAACTGCTGCGCCAGGTTGAGTTCACTCAAGTGAGTGCTACCCGTATCACAAGTGACCACCAGCGTGTATCCGGCTGCTGCCAGTTGAATTAAACCTTCTTTATGCAACCCGTGAGACTCTTTGAGCCGATTGGGGATGACATAAGTTAGCTGCTGATCGGGCACGAAGAACTGCCCCAATCCTTCCCATAAAACGGCGGTCGCAGTGACGCCGTCCGCGTCAAAGTCTCCCCAAATAGCCACTTTTTCGCCTTGCTGATGTGCTTGCTTTAGGCGATCGACCGCTCGCTGCATTTCTGAGCCAAATTCAAAAGCCGAGGTGGGCTGATACTGCTGTGGATCAAAAAAGCCAGGGAGTTGTTCCACTGAGCGAATGCCGCGCTGCCAGAGAAGCTGAGCGAGAGCCTGGGGCTGTTCCAGCCCAGTTTGCTGCTGCACAGCCTGCAACCACTCTTCAGAAAGATCAAAGCTGGGTTGAAGCTGCCATTGATGCGTAGAATTAACCATTAAAGGCGCTAGGTTTGCCGTCAAAGCGTTACGATTGGCGATCGCGAATCAAGTTCGCATTCAAACAAAAGGACAACCTGTGTGAAATTGGGACAGTGGCTTGGGCTAATTTGCCTGATTATTTCTTTTTATATTTTGTGGCAGATTCGGCAGATTCTGCTGCTTATTTTTACAGCGATTATTGTGGCGATCGCGCTCAATTCGCTAGCGCGTCGAGTAGAGCAGTATGGTACACCGCGAAAATTTGCGTTGCCAGCGGTAATTTTCGCTTTTTTGCTACTGGCTATTCTGTTTTTTATTGGCATTGTTCCACCCTTTATTGAGCAGTTTAGCTTGCTGATTGAACTGCTGATTTCGGGCTTTGAGCGTTTGCCTGAATTTGTGCGGCAGCTAGAAACAGATTTGCCATTTGAGCTGCCCAGCTTGTCGATGGTAACAGACTGGTTAGCGGCTCAAAATGCTACGGCTTTTGGTATTTTTCGCAACTTCTTTTCTTTTTTCAACGACACGTTGCAGATATTATTGCAAACGCTGCTCGTGCTCATTTTGTCGATCATGCTAGCTGTCAATCCGGCTGCTTATCGCGATGCTGGACTAAAGCTAATTCCCTCATTTTATCGCCGCCGGGCTGATGATATTCTCTGCGAGTGCGAGATTGCACTGGTTAACTGGATGGGAGGCATTTTAATTAGCTCAGTGTTTGTGTTTGCTTTGAGCTTTATCGGCCTTTCTGTGCTGGGTATTCGCCTGGTTTTAGCCCATGCGCTCTTAGCCGGACTGCTCAATTTTATTCCCAACATTGGGCCAACGTTAAGCGTTGGTTCGCCTATATTGGTCGCTTTGCTGTCTCCCGATCCGTGGAAAGCGATCGCGGTTTTTGTACTTTATATCATTATCCAAAATATTGAAAGCTACTGGCTGACGCCCACCGTGATGGCGCGGCAAGTCTCCCTGTTGCCTGCCTTGACTTTGGCCGCTCAAATTTTCTTTGCCACTGCGTTTGGGTTTTTGGGGTTGCTGCTAGCTTTACCGCTAGCGGTTGTGGCCAAAATCTGGCTGCAAGAGTTCCTGATTAAAGACATTTTGGATCAGTGGGTTGAAAGTCCGCTGCGATCGTCAGTTGCCGTTACGGTTTTGCCAGAGGCTGTTGTTGCAGCAGAGGGCTTAGACGTGCAAACCGTAGCCGAGGGCAACGAAGGTACTTCCGAAGAAATCTAAGGACAGTCCCTTTATGATCAGAAAAACAACCTTAACCTCACTATAAAGTCTCCATGCTCAGCCGGATAAAAGCGATCGCCGCCAAAATTTCTCCTCGCCTGCTTGAAATTTACCGTCACCTCCACAGCCATCCCGAACTGAGCGGTCAAGAATATCAAACGGCAGCCTATGTCGCTGGGGTCGTTTCTTCCTGTGGGCTACATGTACAAGAACTGGTGGGCAAAACGGGCGTTGTGGCCGAATTAGCGGGTCTAGACCCCAACTTGGCCCGATTAGCCATTCGTACCGACATGGACGCGCTGCCAATTCCTGAACAGACTGCCCTGCCCTATGCTTCGCATCAGCTTGGCATTATGCACGCTTGCGGCCATGACGTCCATACCACCGTGGGACTGGGCACAGCCATGCTACTAGCCGAACTGGGGGAACCGTTGCCGGGAACGACTCGCTTTATTTTTCAACCCGCAGAAGAAACTGCTCAAGGAGCGCGGTGGATGATGGAAGATGGGGTGATGGAAGCTGTAAGTGCGGTATTGGGAATTCATGTGTTTCCTACCATTTTGGCTGGCCATGTTGGTATCCGCTATGGGGCGCTGACAGCCGCCGCCGATGATCTAGAAATTGTGATTATTGGTGAGTCTGGACATGGGGCACGTCCGCACGAAGCCATTGATGCCATTTGGATTGCAGCTCAGGTCATTACGACGCTGCAACAAGCCATTAGCCGTACCCACAATCCCCTGCGCCCGGTGGTGCTGACGATTGGACAAATTGCAGGTGGGCGAGCTCCTAACGTAATTGCCAATCAGGTCAAGCTGTTGGGAACGGTGCGATCGCTCCATCCAGAAACTAGCGAAGAACTACCCAACTGGATTGAGCAAATCGTCGCAGCAGTTTGCCAGCCCTACGGAGCCAAGTACGAACTTAACTATCAGCGGCGCGTTCCCTCGGTGCAAAACGACTCGGCACTCACCCAAATTGTAGAAGCAGCCGCCCAAGAAGCTTGGGGCAGCGATCGCGTACAGCTTTTGCTAGAACCCTCTTTAGGCGCTGAAGATTTTTCTCTCTATCTTGATCAGGCACCGGGCACCATGTTTCGGCTGGGGGTTGGCTTTGCCGATAAGCCTAACTATCCCCTCCATCACCCTCAATTCGAAGTTGACGAATCTGCCATTGTCACGGGGGTCGTTACTATGGCGTACTCAGCGTATCAATACTGGCAGCAGCAAAGAGCCATATCTTAAGCAGCTTTAGCCGCCAGCCAGCGACAAATCGCCTGATTAACCTGTTCTGGGCACTCGTCGTATAAACAATGGCCTAGCTGTGGCAGTTCTTGAAGCTGCACCCGCGTATTTAGCTCAGCAACCTGTCGGCCCCAGCTAATTGGAATCACCCGGTCTGCCTGCCCCCACAGCAAAAGCGTAGGCACTTCAACCTGGGGCAGTAGCGTTTGGGTTGCAGGGCTAAAGCGCTGATCAGTGCGAGATTTGACCAAATACATCAGCGTTCTAGCCGCCCCTCGTTCAGCGGTAGGCTGTCTAAAAGACGCCACCAAATCAGCATCAACCCGTTCTGGTTTGGTGTAGATAGAACGCAAAGCCGCCTGGATAAACCAGTTACGACGGGCTACGCGAAACAACAAGCGAATTAAAATCGGCGTTGAAAACCACGCTTCTACTTTGTGGGCTAACTGCCCACTCCAGCCCGTTAGCAGCTCTTGACGAGCCGCTGGCAGTGTCAACATAATCAGGCGATCGACCATTTCTGGATGGGTGGTAGTGGCCGCTAACGCCACCAAAGCCCCCAAAGAATGCCCCAACAAAATAATCGGCCGACCCAGCCAAGTCTGCCAAAAATCGATAACCTGTTCAACCCAAATATCGGTGCCAAAGCGAGTAGCAGCTTTTTCGGAAGCGCCAAAGCCTAGTAAGTCTAGCGCGTAGACAGGATGGTGCTGGCTTAGGGGCAAAAGGTTATCGCGCCATTGTTGCAGGCTAGCTCCAAAGCCATGTAAGAGCAAGATAGGAGTTGCTGCCGCAGCGTTCGAATTGGCAGGACGCAGATAAGTGTAGCGAATGCGCCAGCCCCGCCAAAACCAAACTCGCTGTTTTCCTAATACACTTGTCAGCGCCACTTCACCGCTCCCTAAAGCTCTTTTTATCTATGATGACAAGCTTCTGGCTTAAACCCACCCCTAAAGCAGAAGCAGCTTCAGCGACGGGGCTGCTAATATTCGGTTCAAAATAGCCTGCGTTAAGCTACTGCTATAGCGTTAGCCACAGGGCTTAAGATACTCAAATTGCTGAAAGCCTTTTCCAAACACTCTTTTATTTTGGCCTCGGCCTTTTGCTTTCTGCCTTTAGCTGTAGTTACCCGGTTATAAAAAGATGCCTCACCTGTGGATACGCGCTGCGATCGCTTTTTGGTTGGCGCTTTTACCGCTGCTATCGAGCTGTGCGCCAGCAACAAATAGCTCCGCTGCTGACAGCACTTACCAGCTAACCGCCGCCAGTGCAGATGGCATTGGCAAAGTGTATCTAGGTCGCGAGATTGCCCAGGTGATGGGTCATCAGGGAGCCGCTTGGCTGGAGCGATCGAGCCGCAAGTTTGAGGAAAGCCCTGACCTTGCGGTTGACTTGCTCGACTTAAAGCCAACAGACATCGTGGCTGACATTGGGGCTGGAACAGGCTATATCAGCTTTCGCATTGCGCCTGAGGTACCTGAGGGCAAGGTGCTGGCCGTTGATCTTCAGCCAGAAATGTTAGATATGCTGGCAACGCGCCAAAGCGAACAGGGGGTAGCCAATGTTGAACCGATTCAGGGAGCGGTTGACGATCCTCATCTGCCGCCTGCTAGCCTCGATCTGGCCATTATGGTGGATGCCTATCATGAGTTTGCCTATCCCCAAGAAATGATGCACGGCATTGTCAAGGCGTTAAAGCCCGGTGGTCGGGTGGTTTTGGCTGAATATCGGGCGGAAAATCCGTTCATTTTAATCAAGCGGCTGCACAAGATGAGCCAGAAGCAGGTGAAAAAAGAAATGGCGGCAGTGGGTCTGGTGTGGCAAAAAACGGATGACTCGCTACCGCAACAGCATTTGATGTTTTTCCAGAAGCCTGTTTAGGGGCGCTGGTGTCGATGAAGGCTGAAGAAAAGATTTTGGGCGGCTGAGGGCTAGTCAGCTTGGGGCTGGCTAACCCTCAAGGGGGCTATGCCCGGTGGCAGCGCTTGGTGAGAATTACCATGACTTCGTCAGGCTGTTGGGTGGGCAGGGGGCGGCTCCAGTCGTTGGGTTCGGCGTAGTTTTTTAGGTGCAGACGGTGAA